>CAZAIR010000056.1:0-13604 GCA_964485225.1 uncultured Burkholderiaceae bacterium | reverse complement strand
CCCACTGGATGGGGTTGGGCGTCCATGCGCCTTCGATGCCGCTGGTGATGGTGTCCACGCCCTTGCCGCTGCCCAAACTGTTGAGCCAGCCAAAGCCTTGCGCGGCGATGGGGGCAGCCTCGGGCTCGCGGCCCACGTGGGCGGGGTCGCCGGCCCCGTGGGCCTTGCCGAAGGTGTGGCCGCCGGCCACCAGGGCCACGGTCTCTTCGTCGTTCATGGCCATGCGGGCGAAGGTTTCGCGGATGTCGCGCGCCGAGGCCAGTGGGTCGGGCTTGCCGTTGGGGCCCTCGGGGTTCACGTAGATCAGGCCCATCTGCACGGCGGCCAGCGGGTTGGCCAGCTGGCGGTCACCGCTGTAGCGCTCATCGCCCAGCCAAGTGGTTTCGTTGCCCCAGTGGATGTCGGCCTCGGGCTCCCAGATGTCGGGGCGGCCGCCGGCGAAGCCAAAGGTTTTGAAGCCCATCGATTCCAGCGCCACGTTGCCGGCCAGCACCAGCAGGTCGGCCCAGGACAGTTTGTTGCCGTACTTCTGCTTGATCGGCCACAGCAGGCGGCGGGCTTTGTCGAGGTTGCCGTTGTCGGGCCAGCTGTTGAGCGGCGCAAAGCGCTGCGCGCCGGTGCCGGCGCCGCCGCGGCCGTCGGTGGTGCGGTAGGTGCCGGCGGCGTGCCAAGTCATGCGGATGAAGAAGGGGCCGTAGTGACCGTAGTCGGCCGGCCACCAGTCCTGCGAGTCGGTCATCAGCGCATGCAGGTCGGCCACCACGGCATCCAGGTCCAGGCTTTGGAAGGCCTGCGCGTAGTCAAAGGCCACGCCCATCGGGCTGCTGGCGGGCGGCTGCTGGTGCAGGATGCCCAGGTTCAGCTGCTCCGGCCACCACTGGCGGTTGCCTTGGGCCCCGGCGGTGGCTTGGGTCTTGCCGCCTTGGTGGAAGGGGCATTTGGCTTCGGTGGACATGGGGTCTCCTTGAGGGCTGATGGGGAAGTGGCTGGACTCTAAAAGTGCTGCCGAATTAGCTCCACTCAATTCATTGAATCTATTCAATAGTTTTTATTGTTGAGTCGGTGGCCAGGTGCAGCTCGCCGCCCTCCGGCCCCAGGTGCAGCAAGCAGATGGGCCAGCGAGGGTGGCTCGGCGGTGGCTCCAGGCCTTGCCCCGGGGGCACTTCCAGCACCACCAAGGTGGCGCGTCGCACGCGCAAGGCGGCCAACTTGGGCGCGTTGGGCCCGGGGTGGGGGTAGCCGCAGTCCCACGGGTCTTCGGCTTGGGCGGGCCGCCACCAAGCAGCTTCCTGCAACTTGAGCTGCAGGCGCCAAGCCCAGCCGGCCCAGCGGGGCAGTGCGCGCAGGCGCACATCGCCGTCCAACTCCCGGCAAAACGCTTCGGCCACAGCGGCGGCTTGGCCGGGTGCGCCGCCCCGCAGTTGGGCCTGGCGCAGGGTGCCGGGCTGGGCTTGTGCGCACCACTGCCGCAACGCTTGCCACACGGCTGGGGGGCATGGGCCTTGCCAACGCGGGGGCGTGGGTGGGTCAGGCTGCAGGGTGGCGGCGTCAAAGCGGGCGAACAGGGTCATCGCAGGATCAGGGCGGGGCCGGGGGAGGGCGGTGATGCAGAGGCAGATGATCGGCGCTGCGCTGGAAGCGCAACAAACGGGCTTGCGCGCCTGCCGGACCGTGCTGGCCCACCGAGAGCCCGGCCGAGCCGGCTGCGGCCGCGGGCAGCCGCGTCTCCTCCAGCGTGTAGCCCAACAGCGCCATGCGCCTTGTGAAGGCGCTGCGGTGGCCGCGGTTCGGGTCGACGATCAGCACCTCGCTGTTCGCGCTCGCATGGCGCTGGATGAAGGCGGGCAGGTGACCGGCCGGATCGGGTTCGTACAGGATGTCGCTACCCATGATCAGGTCGAATCGGCCGGCCAAGCAAGGCGCTTGCGGCAGGCCCGGGGCGTCGCCCCAGGTGCCGTGGCAGTAGCGCATGGGGGCCAGGGCGTTGAGGCGAAGGTTCTCCAGCAAAAAGGGCACCGGCCAAAGGGTGCGCGTCGCTGGCCGTGACCATGGCGCCGCGGCGGTGGCTCACCAAGCTGGCCAGGGCCAAGCCGCAGCCGATCTCCAGGATGTTTTCGCCGGGCACCAGAGGGCGCACCGCCATGTAAGCCGCCAGTTGCTGGCCGGCGGGCCACAGCAGGCCGAACAGCGGCCACTGTGCGCTGCTGATGCCGGCGGCCGCGGCCAGGCCGTGTGGGTCGGCGTGCTGTTGGTCGTCGTGCAAGCTGCGGATGAGCAAGTCGGCCACCCCCAGCACGCCCACCGATTGATGGGCAACGGCGTAACCCGGCATGGCTGTCTTTCACGGCGCACTGGACCTGGGCCCGCCCGAGATGGGCGTGCTGCCTGGGGCAGAGGTCGCGCAGTGTGCGTTGCGGTCGATGCAGCGTGGGGGCGCAGCGGCGCTGCCCCCATGGGTTGCCGGGGCATGGCGGCGTCACGGCGTTGTCATGCTGTGGTCTGCGCGGGCTGGACTTCTGTCACGCACGCGCCGGTGGAGGCGTAAGCAAGCGAAACAGCCGCGCCGTGACAAGGGTCAGTGGATCAGGGGCAATGCGATGCTGACAGCGCTTTCGTCCGGTCGATCTTGGGCGCAAGGTTCATTTGAAACACCCCGCGTTCTGTCGTTGCCATGGTCGCCAAGCGTTCTCTGCCTTTGTCTTTTCCGCTGCCCTTGGTGGCCTCCAGCCATCCGCTGCCCTTGCAGGGGCAAGGCGTGGCCTCCCAGGGCGAGGCAGCAGAAGCCAGCTTTGAAGCGCGCTTTGCCGCACAGCAGGAAGCCTTGCTGTGGCGCTACTTGCCCGGTGCCCTGGTGGCCAAGGCCTTGGCTCTGCCTGTGTTCGCTGTGCTGTGGCCTCCCAAAGCTTGGAGTGTTTGGGTCGGCGCCTTGCTCAGCGTGCTGGCGGTGTTGGGGCTGCTCCAAGGTGTGTTGCTCCTGATGCGCCGGCGTGGTGCGGTCACCTTGGCGCCCTTGCTGCCCGTGGTGGCGCTGGGCGGCTGTGCCTACAGCGGCTTGCTGTTGTTGGTCCTGCCTGCCCTGAGCGATGCAGGGCGTTTTGTGCTGGGTGTGTTTGCGGTGGCTTACCTGCTCGGCGGCACCTTGCTCTATGCCCCCGCGGTGCGTTTGGCCTTGGCATGGTTGCTCAGCACCGGCAGCGTGCTCGGCTTGGGCCTGGCTTTCAGCCCGTGGGCGGGCGCCGATAGCTTGGCTGCCCTGACCCCATTGCTGGTGGTGCTGTTGGCCTTTGCGCTGCGGGAGACCGAGCTGCGTGCCCGTCAAAACTTGCGCGGCCGCGATCGCATCGAGGCCGAGCGGCAAATGCTGGCGCTCATGCTGCAGGACTTCGAAGCGCAGGCCAGTGACAGCCTGTGGGAGCTGGACCCTTGGGGTCGCTTTACGCACGTGTCAGCCAATTTGGCCCAGCGCCTGGGACGCCCTGCCGCCACCTTGATTGGGCAGCCCTTGACGCTGTTGGTGGACGAGCCAGCAGCCGGGCAGCCGGTGCCGGCCGAGCACACCGCGCTGGCCGAGCGCTTGGCGGCGCCCACGCCGTTTGCCGACTGGATCCTTTCAGGCACCCTGGGCGGGCGGCTGCATTGGTGGCGTTTGCGCGGGCGCCCACTGCTGGACGAGCGCGGCTTGTGGAGCGGTTGGCGCGGTGTTGCGCAGGACGTGACCGAATTGATGCACAAGCAAATCGAGTTGGAGCGCATGGCCCTGACCGACATGGCCACTGGCTTGCCCAACCGACATGGCTTCTTGATGGCCTTGCGCGAGCAGTTGTTGAACCGTGGGTGCTCCCGCGTGGTTGTGGTGGTGCTCGATCTCGACGACTTCAAGCGCGTGACCCATGCGCTGGGGCCCACCGGCGCCGATGCCGTGCTGTTGGCCTTGGCACACGGATTGAACGACGTGGCCCAGGCCTGCGGTTTGGAACTGGCCCGCTTGGATGGCGATGAGTTCGCGCTGCACTGGGTTGAGGACGCACCTGGCCGGCTCGACCCCTTGGCGTTGGCCGACTCCTTGCGGGCCACCGTGGCCTTGTGCCCGCTGCCGGGTGTGCACGATGTCCAGCTCAGCGCCACCATTGGACTCACGCTGCACACCGGTGCCGAAGCCAGCGCCGATGAGCTGCTGCGCCAAGCCTACCTGGCCTTGGTGCAAGCCAAGCGCAGCGAGCTGACGTCCGTCTGTGTGTACGAGCCCGCCGTGGAGGAGGCGCAGTGCTTGCGGACGGCGCTCATCCAAGACCTGCGTGAGGCGGTGGAGGCCCGTCAGATCGACTTGGTCTACCAAGCCAAAGTGGACCTGGTGAGCGGTGAGCTGGTGGGGCTGGAGGCCTTGGCTCGCTGGAACCATCCGCTGCGCGGCCCCATTCCACCGGCCGAGTTCGTGCCCTTGGCCGAGGCGGCGGGATTGATCCAGGCCTTGGGCCAGGTGGTGTTGGAGCGCGCCTGCAGCGAGGCCGCCCGGTGGCCTAAGACGGTTCGCGTGGCCGTCAACGTGTCGGCTCTGCAGTTGGAGGCCAAGGACTTCATCGACCGCGTGCGCCAGGCGTTGCTCCGCGGTGGCTTGCCGGCGCACCGGCTGGAGCTGGAATTGACCGAATCGGTGTGCTTGCGTCAAGACGGCAGCCTGGAGCAGCGACTGCACAGCTTGCGCGAGTTGGGCGTGTCGGTTGCGCTGGACGACTTTGGTACCGGCTACTCGTCGCTGTCCTACCTGCAGCGGCTGCCGCTGTCCACCCTCAAGGTGGACCGCGCCTTTGTGGCTGGGCTTGACGCCGATGACAGCGCCCAAGCAGCTTGCGCCCAAGCCATCGTGCGCACCGTGCTGCAGCTGGCCAAAGCCATCGGGGCCTCGCCCGTGGCGGAGGGGATCGAAACCCCAGCCCAGCTGGCACTGCTGCGCGACATGGGCTGTTCGGTGGGTCAGGGCTTTCTGCTGGGGCGCCCTTTGAGCTTGGCGCAGGTGGAGGCCCAGTTCCAGACCCGAGGGGGCCCCACAGGGCACTGAGCCCAGGCGTTTGCTGCGGCGGTCGTGGGCAAGGGTGAGCAACTGTGCGTGCCAGTAACGCCCAGCCGCTCGGTGACACATTCAGGCGCAAGCCGGCGCGGGGCCGTTTCACAGTGGGCGTTCCCCCTTCTGAACGGAGACGCCCAATGAAAACGAACACCCTTACCGCCGCTGTGGCCGCACTGGTCTTGAGCGGTTGCGCCACCCAAGACTTCGTGCGCGACACCGTGGCCCCGGTGCAAAGCCAGGTGGGCGAGCTGTCCCAGCGCGTCAAGTCGCAGGACGAGGGCCTGAAGGCACTGGATGGGCGCGTCAAGGGCCATGAGGAGCGTATTGCCGCCTTGCAGAAGGACGCTCAGGCCCGAGCTGCAGCCAGCGGGCGCCTGACCGAACCGGGCTTTGCCATGAGCACGGTGCTCAGCGACGACAAGGTCAAGTTCGCCTTGGGTCGCGCGCAGCTCCAGCCCGCAGCCAAGACTGAACTGGACCAGTTGCTCGCCCGCCTGAAGACCGACAACAAGCCGGTGTACCTGGAAATCCAGGGGCACACCGACGCTACCGGCAGCACCGCCTTGAACCACCAACTGGGCTTGCAACGTGCCGATGCCGTGCGCCAGCACCTGGCACAGGCCGGCATGCCACTGCACCGCATGGCCACCATCAGCTACGGCGAAACCATGCCCATGGCCGACAACACCAGCGCCGAGGGACGCAGTCTCAACCGCCGCGTGCAGCTGGTGGTGATGCGCTGAGCCTCACCGGCACGCAAAAGGGGGCCCCGCGGGGCCCCCTTCAGCGTGGCGAGTGGGCTGCTTCAGCGGCTCACTTCTTCATGGCCTCCACCAAACCCGGCACGTGCTCGGCGCCGGTGGGGATCTGCGCGGTTGACTGCCGCACCGTGTCGCCCAGCGGCTCCACGCGGCCGCCCAGGCAACCGCCCAGGAAAGCTTCGGTGATGGCGTTGAAGCCGATGCGGTTGTTGGGCTTGGCAAAGCCGTGGCCCTCGTCGGGGTACAGCACGTAGGTCACCGGGATCTTCTTGGCCTGCATGGCGCCCACGATCTGGTCGCTTTCGGCCTGCTTCACGCGCGGGTCGTTGGCGCCTTGGCCAATGAGCAGCGGGCGCACGATCTGGTCGGCCTTGTACAGCGGCGAGGCGGCGCGCAGGATGGCGCGGCCCTCTTCGGTCGTTGGGTCGCCCATGCGGCTGTACATCTGCTTGCGGCCAGCCTCCCAGTAAGGGGGGATGGTGCTGAGCAGGGTTTCCAAGTTGGATGGGCCGACGATATCGACCGCGCACGCGAAGACGGTGGGCGTGAACGCCACACCGGCCAATGCGGCGTAGCCGCCGTAGCTGCCGCCCATGATCGCCACCTTGTCGGCGCTGGTCACGCCCTGCTTCACCGCCCAGTCCACGGCGTCCAGCAAGTCGGTGTGCATGGCCAAGCCCCACTGCTTGTTGCCCGCGTTGAGGAACTTCTTGCCAAAGCCGGTCGAGGCGCGGAAGTTCACCGACAGCACGGCGTAGCCGCGGTTGGCCAGCCACTGGTGGGTGCTGTTGTAGCCGTAGCTGTCGCGCGCCCAGGGGCCGCCATGCACCAGCAGCACCATGGGCACGGCCTTGTCGGCTTTGCCATCGCCGTTGGTGTCGGCGCCCTTGGGCAGGGTCAGGTAGCTGGGCAGGGTCAGGCCGTCTCGGGCTTTGATCTCGGCGGTCAGCATGGGCACCAGCGGCGCGCCTTGCAGCTCGGGGCGGGCCACGTAGAGGGGGCTCAGCTTCTTGGCCTTGCGGTCGTAGAGGTAGGTGGCGGCCACCTTGGAGACGGGGTCGATGCCCACGATCCACTTGTCGTCCGCCATGGTGCGGCTGGCCACGAACACCTCGCCCTGGCCCAGTTGCTTCTGCAGCCAATCAAAGTCGGCTTTCAGGCGCTTGTCCAGGAACTGCCACTCGTTCATCAGGTAGTTCACCGCATAGGCTTGCACCACGCCGGTGACCGGGTCGCGCAGCGTGGCGCCCAGGTCGGCGCGCGGGTCTTGTGCAATCAGTTTGCGCTCGCCGGTGCGGGTGTCTTGGGCGAACACGGCTGTGGTGTCGCGGTCGCGAGAGTCCATCCAGTACAGCGTCTTGCCGTCGCTGGTGTAGCCGATCGGGCCGGTGCTGCTGTCCTCCAAGCTGGTGCTGACCACGGGCTTGTCGGCCACCACCCCGTCTTTGACCTCGAAGTAGTCCACCCCGCCGGCGGCATTCGGGCGCGCGGCCATGCGCACTTGCAGGTCGTTGTCGGCTTGGAAGCCGGCGTAGCCGTCGCCCTTCATCACCAGCTTGAGCTCACCGGTTTTGAGGTTCAGCAGGTGCACGTCGTGCCAGCGCGGGTCGCGGTTGTTGATGCCGATCAGCACCTCGTCCAAGCGCTTGGTGGAGCCGCCCATCATGCGCACGCGCACCTTGTCGAAGGGCGTGTAGTCCTGCAGCTTGCCGGTGGCTGCGTTCACGCCGTAGAGGCGGAAGTTCTCGTCGCCGGCGTTGTCCCTAACGAACAGCACCTGCTCGCCGTTGCCCGACCAGAAGTGGCCGGGAATCGGGCGGTCTTTCGAGTCCGTGATGGGCTTGGCCTGGTCGGGTTTGTCGGCGGGTGCCACCCACACGTTCATCACGCCGTTCACCGGCGCCATCCACGACAACCATTTGCCGTTCGGGCTCAGCTGCGCGCCGGCCTTCACGGGGTTGCCGAACAAGGCGGCGCGAGGAATCAGCGGTGTGTTGCCGAGGGTGATGCTGGCGCTGGCAGTGGGCTGCGTTTGCGCCAACGAGGCCATGGGCACGGCACTCAGCAGGCTCAGGGCGACGGGGGTCAGAACGCGGGCAGACCAACGGGCAGAAAACAGGTTCATGGAGGGCTCTCGGTGGCGAAGAACTAGGGGCCGCAAGCATAGGCAGAGCAACTGCCCCGTGCCGTCGGTCACGTCACAGGGTGTAAGGGCATTGGAGCCGCATGCGGCGGGCAGGCTTCAGCGTCCGGTGATGGCCTGCAAGCGTTGGAAAACGGGCCTCAGGCGTCCGTACAGCGGCCGGTACACCTCGCGGTAGAGGCGCTCGTAGGTGTCGACGGCGCTGGGCTTGGGCTCGAAGCAGCGCGCCACGCGCGTCATCTCGGCCACGGCCGTGGGCATGTCCGGGTGCAGCCCCAGGCCCACGGCAGCGTCCATCGCCGCGCCCAGGCCCGAGGTCTCGTGCGTGTGAGGGCGGGCCACGGGCAAGCGGAACACGTCGGCCGTGAGTTGCAACGCCGCGTCGCTTTGTGCGCCACCGCCGCTGGCGCGCAGCTCGCGCAAGCGCACGCCGGTGCGCCGCTGCAAGCGCTCAGCGCCTTCTCGCAAGCCATAAGCCAAGCCTTCCAGGATGGCGCGGTACAGGTGGGCCCGGGTGTGCTGCTCGGTAAAGCCCACCACCGCACCGCGCGCTTCGGGGCCGGGCGTGCGGATGCCAGGGCCCCAGGTGGGCAGCAGCGTCAGGCCTTGGCTGCCGGGCGGGATGTCGGCAATCAGCTCATCGAACAAGGCCTCGGGTGCCACGCCCAGCGTTTGCGCGGCTTCGCGTTCGGGGTGGCCGAACTGCTCCTTGAACCAGCTCACCAGCCAAAAGCCGCGGGTGATTTGCACCTCGGCGCTGAAGTGCCCGGCCACAGCGGCGGGGTAGGCCGGCACGAAGGGCTCGGGCTCGACGTAGCGCGGCAGCGTGAGGTTGATGGTGGCGGTGGTGCCGTAGCTGATGGCGCCGACTTCGGGCGCCAGCGCCCCGGCCCCCAGCACCTCGCAGGCTTTGTCGGCGGCGCTGGCCAACACGGGCGTGCCGAGGGGAATGCCCGTGGCTTGCGCCGCTGCGCGTGTGACCGTGCCCAAAGTGCTGCCGACCGGGTGCAGCGACGGCACCTGATCGGCCCTCAGGGCCAAAGCCTGCCAGTGCCAGTCCCAAGACCGTGCCCAAGCGTGGCGGCGGTAGTCGAACGGCAGGTAGCCCACTTGGGCGCCAATGGAGTCAGCGAACTCGCCCGTGAGCCGCAGGTTCAGGAAGCCCGACAGCAGCAAGAAGCGGTGGGTGCGCGCCAGCAGCGCGGGTTCGTGTTGGGCCCACCAGTTGACCTCGGCGTCGCGCTGCAGCGCGTCCATCGTGCCGCGCACGCCGGCCAGGCGGAAGGCGGCGCGCCACCACAGCGCCAGCGGTGGCAACTGCGTGGCGCGGCGCTGGTCCAGCCAGATCACGGCGGGGCTCAAAGCTTGGCCGTTGGCATCCACCGGCACCATGGAGGCACGCTGGGTGGTCACCGCCACACCAGCCACGCGTTGCGCGTCGTGTCCTTCGGTCCACAAGCGCTGGCAACAATGGGCGGCGGCTTGCCAAAAGCCGTCGGCGTCGTGCGTCATCCAGCCGGGCTGAGGTCGCTGGTAATCGGTGAACACCAGCTGTGTGCGGCCCACCAAGTTACCGCGCAGGTCCACCAGCAAGGCACGCACCGACTGCGTGCCCAGGTCGATGCTCAGAAGCAGGTCTTTCAAGGGACTGCGTCAGCCGCCCGATGGGCGCTCGGCTTCGACCAACTGCGCCAGCTGTACCAGCGAATCCTGCCAGCCCAGGTGGCACATCTCGGCAGGAATCGCATCCGGCACGCCCTCCTGAACCACGGTCAGCTCGGTGCCGCTCAGCACCGCGCGCAGGGCGACGGTGCAGGTCATGTCGCCCGGCAGCTGGGTGTCGTCGAAGCGGTCGGTGTAACGGATGCGCTCGCCCGGCACCAGCTCCAGGTAGCGCCCACCGAAGCTGTGGCTTTCGCCTGTGGCGAAGTTGGTGAACGACATGCGGTGGCCGCCGCCCACGCGGGCGTCGATGTCGTGCACCGTGCCGGTGAAGCCGAAGGGTGGCAGCCACTTGACCATCGCGGCAGGCTCGAGAAAGGCGCGGTACACGCGCTCAGGCGGCGCGCGCAGCACACGGTGCAAACGGATGGTGTGGGGCATGCGGGCTCCATGAAGGCGGCGTGGGCGTTGCGTGCCCAGTGCACGCGCCGTCCACGAAGTATGCGCGGCCGCCTTACTCAGCGCTCCACACCAAGTCCAGCGGAAACCGGCGGCCTGCCTCGTAGTCGTCCAGCCCGCGCAGCATCAGTGGTGAGCGCAGCTCGTGGGGGCGAGCGCGGATTTCATCGGCACTCAGCAGCAAGGTTTCGATGATGGGGGCGTCCAGCACCTCACGCTCGCGAGGACCCACGGTGCCAACAAATGCGATGCGCAGGAAGCGCACCACTTCGCCGTCGGCCTCGCGACGGATGTCGCTCAGGTACAGGCCGAGGATCGCCTCGGGGCGGAACGGGTGGCCGGTCTCCTCCAGCACCTCGCGGCACACGGCTTGCAGCGGTGTTTCGTCCGCCTCCAGGTGGCCGGCGGCGTTGTTGATGCGGATGCCGTCGCGGCTCGTTTGTTCGCGCACCCACATCAAGCGACCCTCGTGCTCGATGTAAGCGGCCACCGTGACGTTGGGCTTCCAGCGGGCTGCCATCGGGTCTCCCAGTTTCAGGTGCGGAACACAGCCACGGAGTCGGCCACGCGTTGAGCTTGATCGCTCAAGCTCTCGGCCGCGGCGGCCGACTCTTCCACCAGCGCGGCGTTCTGCTGCGTCATTTGGTCGAGCTCGCCGATAGAGCGGTTGACCAACTCGATCCCGGCACTTTGCTCGCGCGCCGCTGAAGCGATCTCGCTCATGATATCGGTCACCCGCTGGACGCTGCTCACCACCTCTTGCATGGTTCGGCCGGCATCACTCACCAGCCGGGTGCCCGCATCCACGCGTTCCACGCTGGCGTTGATCAGGCTCTTGATTTCGCGCGCGGCTTCGGCGCTGCGTTGGGCCAGCAGCCGTACCTCGCCCGCCACAACCGCAAAGCCGCGGCCCTGCTCGCCTGCCCGCGCGGCTTCCACGGCGGCGTTCAGGGCCAGGATGTTGGTTTGGAACGCGATGCCGTCGATGGTGCCGATGATGTCGCCGATGCGCTTGGAGCTGGTGTGGATCTCGCCCATCGTTTCCACCACCTGTGCCACCACCTCGCCACCGCGACGCGCCACATCAGCGGCCGAGCCCGCGAGCTGGTTGGCTTGCGCGGCCGAATCGGTGGATTGGCGCGCCGTGGCCGTGATCTCGTCGAGCGAGCTGGCGGTTTGCTGCAGGTTGCTGGAGCTGCTTTCGGTGCGCTGCGACAGGTCTTGCGCGCCCATCGCCACCTCGCGCGACGAGGTGCTGATGCCATCGGTGCCCGAGCGGATTGCACCCACCACGGTGCGCAGCCGCGTTTGCATCTGCTCCAAGCTGCGAAGCACCTCGGCCACTTCGTCGCGCCCGTGGGCTTCGAGGGTTTGGGTCAGGTCGCCCTCGGCAATGGCCTCGGTGGCGCGCCGCGCCACCGCCAGGGGAAGGGTGACCGAGCGCGTGATCAGCCAACCCGCACCAACTGCCAAGCCCAAGCACACCGCCAGCATGCCCAGCATCAGCGCCACGGTGGCCTTCACGTCGGCGGCAGTCTCAGCGGTGGTCTCGTGCACGCGTTGGTCCTGAAACTCGGCCAGGGTCTTGATCGAGGCCACGTAAACGGCTGCCGCAGGCAGCATGTCGCGGCTGAGCATGGCCTGCCCTTCCTCCAGCTGACCATCCTTCAGCGCCTTGAACACGGCGTTGCGGTGCGCGATGTAGCGGGTCCGCTGGTCTGCAATGGTGGCCAGCAAGGCCTTGCCTTTATCGGAATCGATCAGGCCGGTCAGCTCCTTTTGGATGCCATTGATTTCTTCGGTGGTGGCCTTCACCAGAGGTTCAAAGTGCTCAACGACCGCTGCGGCGTCAACTGCCTTGCCAATGGCCACGGCGCGTGTTGCGTTCAACTCGACCCCGGACCGCCACTGCTCGGCCAAGCCCGCCCGACGCTCCAACTCCACCAGCAAGGCCATGTCGCCTTGCAGTTGGGACAAGCGTTGGTACGCCACGCCCACGATCAGCACCAAGAGCACCGCCATCAAGCCAAAGCCCAGGCTCAGTCGAGAGCCGATCCGCCAATTGGAGATCTGCATGGGCCGTCTTTCGGTTTGTGGTGGGTCCCCAGCCTAACGTCGCTTTCCGGCGCCGGACTTGTGCTGTATCAAACGCCGAGGGGGACTTCGGCGCAGTTCCTCACAGCCCTCGCCAAACACGCAGGGCGATGAAACTCGCTGTAAGCAAGGGGTAAGCTGCCACTCCCTTCGAGGAGACACGCCCATGTTGATTGGAGTTCCGCGCGAGCGCGCGGCCGGCGAAACCCGCGTGGCCGTCACGCCCGAGACCGCAAAAAAGCTCAAAGCTGCGGGCCACACCCTGCGCGTGGAGCGCGGTGCCGGCTTGGCTGCCGCCTGTACCGACGCCGCTTACGAGGCGGTGGGCTGTGAGCTGAGCGACGCTGCCGGCGCCCTGGGCGCTGAATTGGTGCTGAAGGTGCAGCGCCCCGATGCGGCCGAGTTGGCCCAGATGCAGCGCGGCGCTGTGCTGGTGGGCATGCTGAATCCTTTCGATGCCGATGGCTTGGCTGCGATGGCCGCGGCGGGCCTCACGGCTTTTGCGCTGGAGGCCGCGCCCCGCACCACCCGCGCCCAAAGCCTGGACGTGCTGTCGTCCCAAGCCAACGTGGCTGGCTACAAGGCCGTGTTGCTGGCAGCGCACCACTACCCCAAGTTGTTCCCGATGCTGATGACCGCTGCCGGCACCATCAAGGCGGCGCGCGTGGTCATCTTGGGCGTGGGCGTGGCGGGCTTGCAGGCCATTGCCACGGCCAAGCGCCTGGGCGCCGTGATCGAGGCCAGCGACGTGCGCCCCTCTGTCAAGGAGCAGGTGGAGTCCTTGGGCGGCAAGTTCATCGAGGTGAGCTACGACACGCCCGAGGAAAAGGAAGCCGCTGAAGGCGTGGGCGGCTACGCCAAGCCCATGCCGCCGAGCTGGCTGGCCCGCCAAGCGGTGGAGGTGGCCAAGCGTGTGGCGCAGGCCGACATCGTCATCAGCACCGCCCTGATTCCCGGCCGCGCCGCGCCTACGCTGATCACCGAAGACATGGTGAAAAGCATGAAAGCCGGCTCGGTCATCGTTGACATCGCCGCCGGTCGTGGCCCGGGCGGCGTGGGCGGCAACTGCCCGTTGACGGTGGCCGGTCAAACCGTGCAGGTGCACGGCGTGACCATCGTGGGCGAAACCAACTTGCCCGCCACCGTGCCGGCCGACAGCAGCGCGCTGTACGCCCGCAACGTGCTCGACTTCTTGAAGCTGATCGTCAACAAAGACGCGCAGCTGGCCCTGCCCACCGACGACGACATCGTCACCGCCTGCCTGATGGCCCAGGGCGGTGAGGTCAAGCGCAAATAAGGAGCGCCAACATGGACGCCGTATCCCCAACCATCATCAACCTGATCATTTTTGTGCTCGCCATCTATGTGGGCTACCACGTGGTGTGGAACGTCACGCCCGCGCTGCACACGCCGCTGATGG
>CAZAIR010000055.1:0-13611 GCA_964485225.1 uncultured Burkholderiaceae bacterium | reverse complement strand
GGCCGTGCAAGGTCACGATGCGAGACAAATTCGAGACGTCGGATGCAAAGGCGCCGAAATCGTGATACCCGCCCGCCACACGGATGGCGATGGGCAGCTCAGCGTAGTAGTCCTTGATGACTTCGCTGCCCGGCCTGAAGAACTCAAACTGCAGACCGCGGCCGATACCTGCTTGGTTGATATCCGACAGCAGGGCATCCATTTCCGCCTTGCCGGGCAATTGCTTTTCCAACTGTGCCACGTACTCCTGCACCTGCTCCTTCTGCTTCTCCAACTCCGGACGGTTGGCCGCCTGCGCCGCCTTGAACTTGAAGTCCTCCCGCAGGGCCGGCTCTTTGGCAACCTCACCCTCTAGTTCCGCCTTCACATCGGCCAGCATTAGCGAATACCCTAGACCGACCGCAAGTAACGCGGCGAACAAGAAAGTTGCAAGCTTGGGCAGCAACGGCCACTGCCCGGGCTCCTGAGGGTTCAAATCCTTGAACTGCTCGGCGGCCTCACGGCCCCACTCGTTCAAATCAAAGCGAGAGTTCTCTGCCATATCAGCCCTTCTTCCCCGCGCCAGCTTTGTTCGCAGCGTCAGCATCGGCCTCTGGGTTTTGGCTCTTGAGGTTCAGCTTCACCGAGAAGTCGAACAGGCGCTTGGCGTCGCGTTGGCTGGTGCTCAAGGTTGCTAACTTGATTTCCACCAGCGCAGGATCCAGCAACCACTCGGAGTTGCGGGAGGTGGCACGCAGGAACTCAGACACCCGTTCTTGGGTTTGCGCCAAGCCGGTCACCAGCAGTGTGCGGTTCTCTTGCTTCACGCTCGTGAAGTAGATGCCTTCGGGGGCCAAGCGTGCCAACTCGTTCAAGACGTGCACCGGCAAGTTGCGCTCACCCTGAAGTGCCTCGACCGACTTCTGGCGCCGCGTCAGGTCTTCGATCTCTTTGCGCAGTGAAGCGATGCTCTTGATCTCTTCGTCGAGCTTGGCAATCTCGCTCTGCAAGTAGGCATTCCGCTGGCGCTGACTGTCGATCAGCTGCTGCAGAACCATCCAGCCCAACACAACAAGAGCCACACCCGCCAAAAAGGACAGGGCAACGGTGGCAAAGAACGCCTGCTTGCGCCGCTTGCGCCGCTCTTCGCGGTAGGGCAGTAGGTTGATGAGGATCATTCGAAGAACCTCCGCATGGCCAAGCCGCAAGCGGTGAGGTACGAGGACGCCTCCCGTTGCAAGCGGCTTTCACGTACGTTGCTGCCCACTGCCATGTTCTCAAATGGGTTGACCACAGAGCATGCAAACCCCGTCAAGTCGGTCACCCGCTCTTTCAGGCCATGCAAAGTGGCGGTACCACCTGCCAACATCACGTAATGCACCTTGTGATGCGGCGTGCTGGTGAAGAAGTACTGCAAGGCCCGGCCGATTTCTTGTGAGAGGCTGTCGACAAAGGGCTCGAGTACCGCCGTCGCGTAGTCTTCGGGAAGCTCGCCGCTGAGTTTCTTGGTTTCGGCCTCTTCGAAGGCCAGGCCGTACTGGCGGGAAATCAATTGCGTCAACTGTCCGCCGCCAAAAGCCTGGTCGCGCTCGTAGAGCAGCTCTTCATCGCGCAGCACCTTGAGACTGGTGGTATCCGCCCCAATCTCGAACAGAGCAACAAGCGCCTCCTTACCTTCGTTGGGCAAGTTGGCCACGATGCGACTCATGGCCAGCCGCGAGGCATGCGACTCCACGTCAAGCACCGCTGGCTTCAAGCCAGCAGCCTCAGCCAGGGCCTGCCGATCCTGAACGCGGTCTTTGCGCGAGGCTGCGATCAACACCTCCACATCGCCAGCAGAACTGGGACTCGGGCCGATCACACAAAAGTCCAGGCTCACTTCATCCAAAGAAAACGGGATGTACTGGTTGGCTTCGGCCTCGACCTGGATCTCCATTTCCTCTTCGCGCAGCCCAGCCGGCAGCATGATCCGCTTGGTGATCACAGCCGACGCCGGCATGGCCAGCACCGCGTTGCGCGTGCGCGAACCGCTGCGCGATACGACGCGCCGCACAGCATCTGCGACCTCATCGAACTTTTCGATGTGACCGTCGGCGATCCAACCCTTCTCGAACACCTCAGAGGCAAACCGTTCGACAACGAACTCGCCGGCCTTGTTCCGACTCAACTCCACCAACTTCACGCTGCTGGAACTGATATCTAGCCCCAACATGGGCGGGTGCTTGCGCCCCATCAATCCGTCAAGAAACCCCATGTCATCCCCAAGGCCCAAGCGAGCCATTGACTTAAGAACTTACTTGCATGCTAGCAGCAAACCCGTTGACTACTAGGGCTTTGGCTGGGCCACAGTCCGCCGCAGCACCCGGCGTGGCGGGCATACACCACGCTGTAAGCGAGTGTTGGCACTTTCCACCGCCTGACGTGCAGTCGACCCTAGGGTGATTCCTATAATTTCTGGCCTCTTTTGGATACCGCATGACCCGCCAAGCCGTCGAGCCCGCCCCTGCCTCCACCCCGTCATCGAAGAGTTGGTCGAGTCGCATCCTGCGCTGGGCGGTGGGCTTGTTGGGCTTGGGCTTTGCCGCTTTCTTGTTTGGCGCGTTGGTACTGGCGGTTCTGCTGGTCAGCGCCTATCCCAAGCTGCCCGAGGTCTCTGGGCTGACCGACTACCGCCCGCGTCAGCCGCTACGGGTGTGGTCGAGCGATGGGCTGTTGCTGGCGGAATTCGGAGAAGAGCGCCGCAAATACCTGCACATCGAAGAAATACCACTGGTGATGCAGAACGCAATTCTGGCCATCGAGGACTCTCGTTTCTACCAGCACAGCGGTGTGGACTATGTGGGGGTACTCCGGGCAGGCTTGGCAAATTTAGTGGAATCGCGAAGCCAGGGCGCATCCACCATCACCATGCAGGTGGCGCGCAACTTCTATCTGAGCTCAGAGAAAACCCTTACCCGAAAAATCTACGAAATCTTGCTTTCGATGAAGATCGAGGCCGCTCTTCCTAAAGAGAAGATCCTCGAGATTTACATGAACCAGATTTTCCTGGGGCATCGGGCTTACGGGTTTGCGGCAGCCAGTGAAGTCTATTTCGGCAAGCCGCTACGGGAACTGAGCATTGCGGAGGCCGCCATGCTGGCGGGGCTGCCCAAAGCACCGTCGGCTTACAACCCGATCAGCAACCTGCGCCGCGCCACGGTTCGCCAACAGCACATCATCGATCGCATGCTGGAGAACGGGTTCATAACCGCTGAGGAGCACCGAGCAGCCAAGGCTGAGCCCTTGAAGCTCAAGCGACGGTCGGTGGCGAACACTGGCGGCGACTATGCAGCCGAGGCCGCCCGCCAGTTGATCGTCAGCCGATATGGCGACGAGGCCTACACCCGCGGCCTGCAGGTCACCGTTTCGGTGCGCGCCGATGAGCAGCAGGTGGCCTACAAGGCGCTGCGGCGTGGCTTGCTGGACTACGAGCGGCGCCAGGTTTATCGCGGTCCCGAGGCGTTTATCGACTTGCCTGCCGACGACAGTGCAGTCGATACCCGAGTGGCGGAGGCCTTGGCGGACCACCCCCCCAACGGCGAACTGCTGGCCGCCGTCGCCTTGGAGGTTTCACCACGCAAGGTGGTGGCACTGCTGCAAAACGGTGACGCCATCACGGTGACGGGCGAAGGACTCAAGCCAGTGGCCTCCGGATTGGCGGCCCGGGCCGACCCGAAGGTGCAGATCCGCCGCGGCGGTGTGATTCGCGTGACGCAAGATGCCAAAGGCAGTTGGACGATCACGCAAGTGCCCGAGGTGGAGGGGGCGCTGGTGGCACTGGACCCCAACACCGGCGCGGTGCGCGCGATGGTGGGCGGCTTCGACTTCAACAAGAACAAGTTCAACCACGTCACACAGGCCTGGCGACAGCCGGGATCGAGCTTCAAGCCATTCATCTACTCAGCGGCGCTGGAACGCGGCTTCACCCCGGCAACGATGGTCAACGACGCCCCGCTGTTCTTTGATGCAGGGGTCACAGGCAGCCAACCCTGGGAGCCCAAGAATTACGACGGCGCCTTTGACGGCCCGATGACTTTGCGGCGCGCGCTGGCCAAATCCAAGAACATGGTTTCGATTCGGGTACTGCGCTCGGTCGGCGCCAAAACAGCTCAGGAGTGGGTCACCCACTTCGGTTTTGAGGCGGACAAACACCCTGCTTACCTGACGATGGCGCTGGGCGCCGGCTCCGTGACCCCGCTGCAGATGGCGGAAGGCTATGCCGTCTTTGCCAACGGCGGCCACTACCTGCCGTCCACCTTGATCCAGCGCATCACCGATGACAAGGGCCGGGTGCTTTTCCAAGCCACAGAGCCTGTGCTCGACGACAGCAATCGCGCCATCGACGCACGCAATGCGTTCGTGATGTCAAGCTTGCTCCAAGAGGTGACGCGCAGTGGCACCGCAGCCAAAGCGCAAGCACAACTCAAGCGGGCCGACCTGTACGGCAAGACCGGCACCACCAACGACTCGATCGACGCCTGGTTCGCCGGATACCAGCCCAGTCTGGTGACCGTGGTGTGGATCGGCTACGACCAACCGCGCAAGCTCGGCAGCCGCGAGACCGGCGGCGGATTGGCTTTGCCAGTGTGGATTGACTTCATGCAATACGCCTTGCGCAACGTGCCGGTAGCGCCCTATGAGCCGCCCGAAGGCGTGTTGACGGTGAACGGCGAGTACTTCTACGACGAGTACGTCGGCCAAGCGGGCGTGAGCGCCATCACGGCGGAAGACGAAGCCAAAGCAGCGAAACCCAGCTTGGAAGAGGAAAAGCGCAGCATCCTGGATCTATTCAAGCGCTGATCAAGCATCGAGCGCCAGAGGGCGGCCGGCATGCAAACTGACCTGCTCGTTGAACACCGACTCGAACGCATGGCCGGTTTTGGTGTCCACCCAGGCGTCGCCGCTCCACTGGAAGTGGAAACCGCCGGCCCTACTGGCCAGCCACACTTCATGCAACGGCGGCTGCATGTTGACCACCACTTTGCTCCGATCAGGGAAGCTGAGCTCTAGCAAACCGCCACTGCGCTGCGTGTCGATGTCGATCACGTCGGCTTGAAGCCAGGCATCGGCCTGTGACTCGATGCGGCGCAGCAAACGGTCGGCGCTTTGGTGGTACTCAGGATCGGTCAAGCTGGCCATGGGGGCTCCTTACACTGCATTGCATGAAAGCAAGCAGGTACGCAAAAAAGGCGCGCAGTGTAGGAGCGGCTCAGTTGGCACGGCGGGGCGCTGGGCTCTTGGCCCTGTGCGCCGCCATGACCCTGTCGGGGTGTGGCCAAAAAGGGCCTCTGAAGTTACCTCCACCCAGCGCCGCCATCAGCGGCACCCTGCCAGGGCGCTGAGCCAACGCTGAGGGAGAGGTGTCAGCCCCTCAGCCCCGCCCCTCCTCCACTGCGTGACATGCCACGCGAATGCCCTTGAACGTTTTGAGCGCAGGGCGCTCGGCCTTGCAGCGATCATTGGCCAAAGGACAACGCGGGTGGAAGCTGCAGCCGCTGGGAGGATTCAATGGGTTGGGCACTTCGCCTTGCACCGCTTGGCGCTGACGGCCTGTCAGGCTGATGTCCGGGATCGCGTCAAGCAACATGCGCGTATAGGGGTGGCGAGGCGCACCGAACAAGTCGGCTTTATCGGCCAACTCCACCAAGCGCCCTAGGTACATCACCCCCACTTGATCGGCCACGTGGCGTACCACGGCCAGGTTGTGGCTGATGAAAAGGTAGGTAAGCCCATGCTGACGCTGCAAGTCACGCATCAAGTTCAGCACCTGGGCCTGCACCGATACATCCAGCGCACTGGTGGGCTCGTCACACACCAAAAACTCAGGCGCCGAGGCGAGTGCGCGCGCAATCGAAATGCGCTGACGTTGACCGCCACTGAACTGGTGCGGGTATTTGGCGGCGTCCAATGGGTTCAGACCCACTTGGCTCAGCAACTCACCCACCCGGACCTGGGCCTCGGCGTCGTCCTTGACCAAGCCGTGCTCGCGCAGGGGTTCGGCCACGATCTCGCTCACCTTCCAGCGGGGGTTCAAGCTGGCGTAGGGGTCTTGAAAGATCATCTGCAGCCGTTTGCGCAGGGCCGGTGCATCGGGCGCGCTGAACCACTCGCGGGTGCTGCGGCCTTCGAAGGCGATGTCACCGGCAGACGGACGGTACAGCCCCACCAACAAGCGCGCCACCGTGCTCTTGCCGCAGCCGCTCTCACCCACCAAAGCCAAGGTGCGGCCGCGCGGGATGTCGAAACTGACACCATCGACGGCGTGCACAAACTGCTTGGGCTTGCGTTCCAGCACGCGGTTGAGCCAAGGCGGCGACACGTCGAAGCGCATCGCCAGGTCGGTCACCTGGACCAAGTTCTTGTTATCGGCGCTCATCCGTGCGCTCCCGTGCCCACACCGTCTGCGTCATGCACCCAGCACGCTGCTTGCGTGCCTGCCACCGGCAACAACACCGGCTGCTCGGCCTTGCATCGCGGTCCGGCTTGCGTGCAGCGCGGGTGGAAGGCGCAACCCGTGGGCATGGCGTTCAAACGGGGCATGGCGCCATCGATCTGGAGCAAGCGCTCGCGGTCTTGGTCCATCGACGGGATCGAGCCCATCAAACCCATGGTGTAAGGGTGGGCCGGGCAGTGGATGACTTGCTGCACGGGGCCCACCTCCACCACGCGACCGGCGTACATCACGGCCACGCGGTCACAGGTTTCGGCGATCACACCCATGTCATGGGTCACCAGCATCACGGCCGCACCGTGCTCACGGCACACGCGCTTGAGCAAGGCAATGATCTGCGCCTGGATCGACACATCCAGTGCGGTGGTGGGCTCATCGGCCACGATCAGCTTGGGCTCGGCCGCCAGTGCCAGCGCAATCACCACGCGTTGCCGCATGCCACCGCTGAACTGGTGCGGGTACTGGTCGATACGCGCTTCCGGCGCAGGGATGCCGGTTTGGCGCAGCAAGTCCACCGCGCGAGCGCGGGCCTCGTTGGCATCCAGCGGCAGGTGCGTGCGGATGGTCTGGATCAGTTGCTGACCGACCGTGAACAGCGGATTCAGCGATGTCAGCGGGTCTTGGAAGATGGCGCCGATCTTGCGGCCACGCAGGTGGCGCATGCCTTCCTGCCCGATGTTGTCGATGCGCTGGCCTTCGAACCAGATCTCGCCGCCGGACACCCGGCCGGGCGGCTCCAGCAAGCCGATCAGGGCGGCTCCGGTAAGGGACTTGCCTGCCCCCGACTCGCCCACCACACCCAGCACCTCGCCGGGGGCGATGTCGAAGGAGACACGGTCCAGCGCCCGCAGGGTGCCGTGGCGCGTCGGGAACTCGACGCTGAGTTCGCGCACCGAGAGCAGCGGCTCGGGTCGGTTCGGTTGGTTCATCATCAAAATCTCAGCGCAGGCGCGGGTTGAGCGCATCGCGCAACCAGTCGCCCAAGAGGTTCACAGACAGCGCGATCAGCACCAGCATGACCCCCGGAAAAATGGTGATCCACCATTGGCCAGCGAACAAGAACTCGTTGCCAATGCGGATCAAGGTGCCCAAGCTAGGGCTTGTGGGTGGCACACCCACACCCAGGAAGCTCAACGTGGCCTCTGTGATGATGGCCGATGCCACCTGGATGGTGGCCAGCACCAGCACCGGCCCCAGCACATTGGGCAGCACGTGGCGGCGCATGATGCGCAGCGAGCTCACGCCCACCACGCGCGCGGCTTGCACGTACTCCTTGTTACGCTCGACCAGCGTAGAGCCGCGCACGGTGCGCGCGTACTGCACCCAGCCGCTGAGCGCGATGGCCAAGATGAGCACGGCGTAGGCCAAACTGTCGGGCGCATTCGGGAACAGGGCCCGGCCCACGCCGTTGATCAACAGCGCCACCAGGATGGCCGGGAACGACAGCATCACGTCGCAAACACGCATGATGAGCGCGTCCACCCGGCCGCCGAGAAAGCCTGCGCACAAACCCAGTGTGACGCCCATGAACATGGACAGCGCCACGGCACCGAGGCCCACCAGCAGCGACACGCGGGTGCCATAGAACAGCGCCGACAAGATGTCGCGTCCATAGCCATCGGTGCCCAACAGGTACTTGGCTTGCCCCCCCTCCATCCAGGCCGGCGGCAACAGCGCATCCATCAGGCTCAGGCTGGCCAGGTCCTGAGGGTTGTGCGGCGCCACCCAAGGCGCGAAGGCGGCACAAAACACACACACAAACGCCAGCACCGCGGCGCCAATCGCCACCGGCGAGTGGCGGAACGAGTACATGACATCGCTGCCCCAGAACCGCTGCCAAGCGGTGGGCTCAATCACAGACGTGCTTGCGTTCATATCAATGCCCCGCCGCCCGACCATCCACGCGAAGGCGCGGGTCGACGGCGAAATACAGCAAATCCACCAGCAGGTTGATGGTGACAAAGATCAGGGAAATGAGGCACAGGTAAGCCGCCATCACGGGGATGTCGGCGAACTGCACGGCCTGCAGGAACAGGAAGCCCATGCCAGGCCACTGGAACACCGTCTCCGTGATGATGGCGAAGGCGATCAAGGAGCCCAGTTGCAAGCCAGTGATGGTGATCACCGGCACCAGCGTGTTGCGCAACGCATGGCTGAAGTGCACCACCCGCTCGGGCAAGCCCCGCGCTCGGGCGAACTTGATGTAATCGGTGCGCAGCACTTCCAGCATCTCGGCACGCACCAAGCGCAAGATCAGCGCAAGCTGAAACACCGACAAAGTGATGGCCGGCAAGATCAGGTGCTTGATGCCGTCGGGGCTCAGAAGCCCAGTGGTCCAACCACCAATCGACACCACATCACCGCGACCGAAACTGGGAAGCCACTGCAAGTACACAGCGAACGCGAGGATCAGCAAGATGCCGATCAAAAAAGTGGGCAATGAGACGCCCAACAGCGAGATCGCCATCACCAACTGCGCCGACCAACGGCCGCGCCGCAAGGCCACGAACACACCGGCTGGCACGCCCACCACCATGGCCACCACGCCGGCCGCGACAGCCAGTTCAATGGTGGCCGGAAAGGCCTCGGCAATCAGAGTCGACACCTTGCGCCCTTGACGCAGCGACAAGCCAAACTCGCCCTGAACGGCGTTGCCCACGAAGGCGCCAAACTGGTGCACGAAGCTGCGATCCAGGCCCAGGTCTTTGCGCAGCGCTTCGCGCTGTTCTGGTGTGGCGTCCTGCCCGAGGATGTTGGTGACCGGGTCACCCACAAACTGGAACAGCGAGAACGCAATCAACGCCACCGCCACCATCACGACCAGCGCCTGCATCAGGCGCCGCAAAACAAACACCAACATGGATCAACATCCTCTAGCGCGCGCACAAGCGCCGCGCATCATCGGCAGGCGGGCCGCCACCCCCCACTAGGGAAGCCCCTAGCGAAAACGGCCGCCCGAAGGCGGCCGTTTGAGAGCCATCAACCGATCAGAAGCGGTGACGCAGGCCCATTGCGACATTGCGCGAGTCGGCGCCAGCAGAGCGGGTGAAGCCACCCAAGAAACCCGCTTGACCCGGAGCCGCTTGACCCAGTCCCTTGTTATTGAAATGGGTCAATACGAAGTTAACGTCAGTGCGCTTGGACAAAGCGTAGGTGTAGACCGCACCATACGAATCGGTGTCTGCGTTGAAGCGAGACTTGTCGTCGTACTCGTTAAAGGCGACATAAACCGTATGCGGGCCCGTCACGTACTTGTAGCCAATGCTCCACACAGCAGAATTTTGGCGGAACAGATCTTGGTATTGGCTGGTCAGCGACGCCACGTTGATCTGGCTGGCAAAGATGGAACCGATGGTACCGGCAGGGCCAAGGCTGGTGCTGAAGGCCGGATTGGCCGCAATGCCAGCCCGCACTTGATTCACACCGGCCGCGAAACCAGCCAGCGCGGGCGACAAGCCGGACGGGTTCTCGTCCTTCACGCCGTTGTACAGCAGGCTGAGCTTACCGGGGCCGAGGTTGAGCGACGCACCGAAAGTCTCGGTCGTCAAGCTCTTCTGGCCCAGCTCGTTCTTCTTGGTGTTGTAGCCCACACCGACCGAGAAGGCATCACCACGGTAGACCAGTTGACCGCCATAGAAGCGGCCTTGAGCAGCGCTGCCCTCACCCGCAGCAGCCATCAGGCCGAGAGTGATGCCGTCCTTAACGATACGGAACTGCAACGCGTTGCTTTGACGGATGTCGATCACGCCCGGCACCGCAGCCACTTGACCAGCAGCCAGGCTCGACTGAGTTTGCAGGGTGTCGAACTCAGCGTTCACCTCGTAAGCCGGGGTGTACTGACGGCCGGCCAAGACAGCCCCGACCGGTGTAACGAGACCAACATAAGCTTGGCGATCCCAGAAACGCGCATTACCGACGTTCACGCCCAGGGTGGGTCCGACTTGAGCACCGACGCCGTTCACCACGGCCTGCAGACCGCCATTGAAGCCAGCCGTTGCACCTGCGACTGCCGCTGCCGCCAGCGGCGCGGGAACCGCGGCCGGCAATGCAAACTGCGGCAGTGCGTTGAAAATCAGCGCACGCTGGGTGAAGCGGTCAGGCAGCTGTGCACCAGAAGGCGGGGTGTTGCTGTTAGAACCCGTGTCGACTTCCAGCCGGTTTTCCAGCACAAACAAGGCACGGAAACCGCCACCGATGTCTTCATTGCCGCGCACGCCAAAGCGCGAGCCATCCATGATGCCGCTGATCACGGCCTTCCTGGTGCCGCCTGCCATGCCCGTGGTGTGGCTCACGCCAGCATCCAAGATGCCATACATGGTGACGCTGCTTTGCGCCATGCAGGCCGCGCTGGCCAGGCTCAGGAGGGACAAGGTGAAGAGCTGCTTGTGCTTCATGGGGTTCTCCGGGAGTTGCTTGGGCTCACCTGCGGGCTCGGGGCCCAACAGGTAACGGATTCTTGTAACTGGCTGTTCTCGTAACGGCCTGTGAAGGCGGCCACGGCGCATTGTGATGGGCGTCGGCGGGCCGCGCAGCAGGTCTACAGGGTTCACCCAGGGTTGATCGTGGCTGCGCCGCAACGCCCACGTGAATTCATACACTGGGGCATGACTGACATCCGACAGCGCAGCCGCCTTGACCACCTGCTGATGGCGATCGACGGAGGCCTCAAAACCATGGGAGGCCTAGGGTCTGCGCGGCGTCCAAGCCCCGCTGCGAATGCGCCCATGAGCACCCTCTCCGCCAGTGAAGCCGCGCTATCAGGCGCCTTGATGCGGGTGAACCACGTGGGTGAAGTCTGTGCGCAGGCGCTGTACGCGGCGCAGGCCTTGACGACGCAAGACCCCATCCTTCGCACCCAACTGGCCCAGGCCGCCAGCGAGGAAGAGGATCATTTGGCCTGGACGGCGGAGCGCTTGGAGGCGCTGAACGACCGCCCGAGTTGGCTCAACCCGCTGTGGTGGACCGGGGCCTTCGGCATCGGTTTGGCTGCGGGCTTGGCCGGCGACCGCTGGTCACTGGGGTTCGTGGTTGAAACGGAGCGCCAGGTGGAAGCGCACTTGGCGGAGCACCTGGATCGCTTGCCCGAGACCGACCAAGCTTCTCGGGCCATCGTGGCGCAGATGAAAGTCGATGAAGCCGCCCACGCCGAATGGGCCGAGCAGGCCGGCGCACAGACGCTACCTGCGCCTGTTCAAGGCTTGATGCGATGGGCCGCTCGTGTGATGACCAGCACGGCACATCACATCTAGGGGCTGTCAGGGCGCTTCGATCACCTCGACCGAGTGGGTAATGCGCGCGGTGTGGGCCAGCATCGCCGTGGCCGAGCAGTACTTCTCATGAGATAGCGTGGCCGCTCGCTCGACGGCCGCCAAGGGCAAGTTGCGCCCCGTTACTTTGAAGGCCAAGTGGATGCTGGTGAACACCTTGGGGTCTTCGGTCGCCCGCTCGGCTTGCACATCGACGCTGCAACCCAGCACCGCATGTCGCCCCCGCTGCAGGATCAAGACCACGTCGTAGGCGGTGCAACCGCCAGCGCCCACCAACAGCATCTCCATCGGCCGCGGCGCGAGGTTGCGCCCGCCGCCCTCGGGCGCGCCGTCCATACTGACCAAATGCCCACTTCCAGTGCTGGCGTGGAATGCCATGCCGCCGGGGCCGCTCCAAGTGATAGTGCAGTTCATGGCAGCATGGTATTTCCAGCTTTGAAAGTTCTCCGATGCCGCGCGCCAAGTCCTCTGTCAAACCCCTGTTGGCTCTCGATACGGACAGCTATCTACAGCGCATCCTGCGTGCACGGGTGTACGAGGTGGCGCAGGTCACCCCACTGACTTTGGCGCCACGATTGAGCAAGCGCTTGGGCAACAAAGTCTTGCTCAAGCGCGAAGACCAGCAGCCGGTCTTCAGCTTCAAGTTGCGCGGCGCATTCAACAAGATGGCGCAGTTGAGCCCGGCCGAATTGGCGCGCGGCGTGATCTGCGCGTCGGCAGGCAACCACGCGCAAGGCGTGGCCCTGGCCGCCAAGAAGCTCGGGGCCACCGCCCGCATCGTGATGCCGGTGACGACGCCCAAAGTGAAGATCGACGCCGTGATCGCCATGGGCGGCGACGTGGTGTTGCACGGTGATTCCTTCAGCGATGCCCAGGAAGAAGCCAAGCGATTGCAGGCTGCAGAGCAACTGGTGTTTGTGCACCCGTTTGACGACCCTGATGTGATTGCCGGCCAGGGCACTGTGGGTCTGGAAATGCTGCAACAGCACACCGGCGCGCTGGATGCGGTGTTCGTGGCGGTAGGCGGCGGCGGCTTGATTGCCGGCGTGGCGGCTTGCATCAAGGCCATCCGACCCTCGGTCAAAGTGATCGGCGTGCAGATGACCGACAGCGACGCAATGGCGCAGTCGGTGGCCGCTGGCAAACCGGTGACCTTGACCGAGGTCGGTCTGTTCAGCGACGGCACGGCCGTCAAACGCGTGGGCGATGAAACCTTTCGCGTGGCCAGCAGCTTGGTAGACGGCTGGGTGCGGGTGGACACTGATGCCGTGTGCGCCGCGATCAAAGACATCTTTGAGGACACCCGCTCCATCGTGGAGCCTGCAGGCGCCATGGGCGTGGCGGCCATCAAACAGCACGTGGCGGCGCAGGGCTGCAAAGGGCAAACCTTTGCCACCATCACCTGCGGCGCCAACATGAACTTCGACCGGCTGCGCTTCGTCGCCGAGCGCTCGGAGCTGGGCGAGCAACGCGAGGCGCTGTTCGCTGTCACCATTCCCGAAGCGCGCGGCAGCCTCAAGCGCTTTTGTGCGCTACTGGGCACGCGCAGCCTGACCGAGTTCAACTACCGCATCAGCGACGGCGCGCAGGCGCACTTGTTCGTGGGGGTGTCACTGAAGCAGCGGGGCGAAGCCGAGAAGATCGCGCAAAGCTTTGTGCGCCACGGCTTCGCCACCTTGGACCTGACCGGCGACGAGTTGGCCAAGCAGCACCTGAGGCACTTGGTAGGTGGGCGCTCTGGCTTGGCCAACGATGAACGCTTGGTGCGCTGTCAGTTCCCCGAGCGGCCGGGCGCGCTGATGAAATTCCTAGAGGCCCTGCATCCCAACTGGAACATCAGCCTGTTTCACTACCGCAACCAGGGCGCCGACTACG
>CAZAIR010000054.1:0-14016 GCA_964485225.1 uncultured Burkholderiaceae bacterium | reverse complement strand
TGGTTCACGGGCATCGAGATCCACCCCGGCGCGCAGTTCGGCCGCCGCGTGTTCATCGACCACGGCATGGGCATCGTGATCGGTGAAATGGCCGAGATCCACGACGACGTGACCATCTACCAGGGCGTCACCCTGGGCGGCACCACCTTGGTCAAAGGCGCCAAGCGTCACCCGACGCTGGCGCGTGGCGTGGTGGTGGGCGCTAACGCCTGTGTGCTGGGCGGCTTCACGGTGGGCGAGGGCGCGCGCATTGGCTCCGGCGCCGTCGTCACCAAAGCCGTGCCACCCGGCGCCACGGCCGTGGGCAACCCGGCGCGCATCATCGAAGCCAGCACCGAGCAAGCGCGCGAGGCCGCGGCCAGCAAGATGGGCTTCAGCGCCTACGGCGTGACCCAGGGCGACGACCCCGTGGCGCAGGCGATGAAGGGCTTGATCGACTCCACCGCTGGCCACGAGCACCAGATCGCGCTGCTGTGGGCGGCCATCAAGCAGCTTGATGAAGGCCGGCGTGGCGACTGCGTGCCGCAGGACGCCCAGCAGGCCGAGGCCTTCGACGCAGAGCAGCTCAACCGGCTGGTGAAGTAAGGACTCAGCCTTTCAAGGCCAACGCGGCTTCGCGCACCAGGGCCGGGCCGCGGTAGATGAGGCCGGTGTAAATCTGCACCACATCGGCCCCGGCCGCGCGCTTGGCAGCGGCGTCGGCGCCGCTCATCACACCGCCCACGCCGATGATGGGGTAGCCCGCGCCCAAAGCAGCACGCAGCTGGCCAATCACCCGGTTGCTGGCCTCGCGCACGGGCTTGCCGCTCAAGCCGCCGGCTTCGGCACCATGCGCGTGGCCGGCCACGGCGTCGCGCGCCAGGGTGGTGTTGGTGGCGATCACGCCATCCACGCCGCTGGCCTTCAGGGTAGCGGCGATCACCCCGACCTGGGCTTCATCCAGGTCGGGGGCGATCTTCACGAACAGCGGCACGCGTTTGGCGTGGGTGGTGGCCAGTTGCTCGCGGCGCGCCATCAGCTGGTCCAGCAGGGCCTTCAGGGCTTCGTCGCTTTGCAGGCTGCGCAGGTTGGCGGTGTTGGGACTGCTGATGTTGACGGTGATGTAGTCGGCATGCGGGTACACGCCTTCCAGTCCCAACAGGTAGTCGTCGGCTGCGTTCTCGATCGGCGTGACGGCGTTTTTGCCGATGTTCAAGCCGAGCACGCCGCCCTGCGCGCGGAAGCGCTTGGTGCGCTGCACGTTGGCGATGAAGGCGGCCAGCCCTTCGTTGTTGAAGCCCAGGCGGTTGATCAGGGCCTCATGCTCGGGCAGGCGGAACATGCGCGGCTTGGGGTTGCCATCCTGCGCCTTGGGTGTCACGGTGCCCACCTCGATGAAGCCAAAGCCCATGGCGCCCAGCCCGTCGATGACGCGGCCGTTTTTGTCCAGCCCGGCGGCCAGGCCCACACGGTTGGGCAGCTTCAAGCCGGCCAGGGTCACGGGGTCGTCCACCCGCTGCTGGCCCCAAGCACAGGCCAGGGGCGTGTGCTGGAAGCGCTCCAGGTTGGTCATGGTGATCTCGTGCGCGTGTTCCGGATCCAAGGCGAACAAGGCAGGGCGAGCAAGGGCGTAGGTCAAAGCGTGGGGCAGGGCAAACATGGCATTCCAGCGGCAACAATGCGCGCAATTCTCCGGTGATCCCCATGAAACGCCTCGACGACCCCACCCACGACCGCGAAGTTGGCTCTGCCGACAGCACCCAAGACAGCACCCGTACCGACGACACGCGCATCCGCACCGTGCGGCCACTGATCAGCCCCGCCTTGTTGTTGGATGAGCTGCCGGTGCCCGAAAGTGGCTTGGCGCTGGTCGAACGCACCCGCGCCGACATCGGCCGCGTGCTGCGCGGCGAAGACGACCGGCTGGTGGTGGTGGTGGGGCCGTGCTCCATCCACGATCACAGCCAAGCGATGGACTACGCCCGGCTGCTGGCCAGCTTGACGCCCGAGTTGTCGGGTGAGCTGATCGTGGTGATGCGCGTTTATTTCGAGAAGCCGCGCACCACGGTGGGCTGGAAGGGTTACATCAACGACCCCAACTTGGACGGCAGCTTCCGCATGAACGAGGGCCTGCGGTTGGCGCGCCAGCTGCTGCTGGAGGTCACGGCCCTGGGCCTGCCGGCGGGCACCGAGTTCCTGGACCTGCTGTCGCCGCAGTACATCGCCGACCTGATCGCCTGGGGCGCCATCGGCGCGCGCACCACCGAGAGCCAAAGCCACCGCCAGCTGGCCAGCGGCTTGAGCTGCCCGGTGGGCTTCAAGAATGGCACCGACGGCAGCATCAAGATTGCTGCCGATGCCGTGCTGGCCGCCCGCAGCGGCCACGCCTTCATGGGCATGACGAAGATGGGCGCCGCCGCCATTTTTGAAACGCGCGGCAATGAAGACTGCCACCTCATCCTGCGCGGCGGCAAAACCCCCAACTACGACGCCGCGAGCGTCGAAGCGGCCTGCAGCGCCCTGCGCGCGGCCGGTGTGCGCGAGCAGGTCATGATCGACTGCAGCCACGGCAACAGCAGCAAGCAGTACGAGCGCCAAATGGCCGTGGCCAGCGATGTGGCTGCGCAACTGGCCGCTGGCGAGCGCCGCATCACCGGCGTGATGCTGGAAAGCCATTTGCAACCGGGCCGCCAAGACCATGTGGAAGGCCAGCCCAAGGGCAGCCTGAAGCCGGGTGTCAGCATCACCGATGCCTGCCTGGGCTGGACGCAGACCGAACCCGTGCTGCGCGCCCTGGCGCAAGCCGTGCGCACCCGCCGCAGCCTGAAGGCTTGATTCACTTTCCCCACACCGCGAGAACACCATGCGCTTTTCACCTGCGATTGCCCTGAGCCTGCTGCTGGCCGCCGCGCCCGCTGCCTGGGCCGACACCATCACCTCCTCAGCCTCCAGCTTGGCGTCGAAGTCGGTCGGCTCCTCGTCAGAGTCGATCAGCGGTTCCAGCAAGGCCTCCTCGGGCGGCGACCCGAAGGTGGCCGTCGGCCCTTACGAAGTGGTGCAAGTGGCCGATGCTCAAGGCAAACCCGGCCAGCAGCGTCTGACGCTGCGCGGCACCGATGCCACGGCCTCCTTCAACCTGGACCTGCCCGCCGACACCGCGCGCGCCGCCGGCGTGGGCGTGGGCCAAACCGTGCTGGTGCAAGACCGCCCCTATGGCTACGCCTTCGCACGTGCTGAAGCACCCCAACAGCCCTTCTATCTGGTGGTGCACCGCGCCTGGGAAGGCGAGTTGCGCTCGCAAGCGGTGAAGTGAAGGCCGGTGCGCTGGCAGCGCTGCTGCTGGCGCTGAGTCTGCAGGCCGTGGCCAGCAGCGGTGGCGGTGCCTCGCTGCGCTTTTGTGGCCCTGATGCCGAGCCCTCGGTGGCCGACCAAGATCGCATGTTGCGGTTGGCGGGTCTGGCCAGGACCGTGCTCGATCAAGTCCAGAGCCCGGTGGCGTTGGTGGCCCGCTCGGGCACCAATCTGCGTCGCGTGGGCCTGCGCTACAGCCATGCGGGCCTGAGCTTGCGCGACAACCCCGCTGGCGCGTGGGCCGTGCGCCAGCTCTACTTCGATTGCGACGCGCGTCACTCGCGCCTGTTCGACGAAGGGTTGGCTGGCTTTTTGCTCGGCAGCAGCAGCCCGCGGTGGGGCTATCTGTCGATGGTGTTTTTGCCCGCTGATGCCGCGCAAACCTTGGCCGAAGCTGCGCTGGACCAACCCCGGGCGCTCAGCGTGCTGGAACCCAGCTACAGCGCCAACGCTTACACGTTTGGCTTGCAGTTCCAGAACTGCAACCAATGGGTGGCCGAACTGATGGCCGTGGCCTGGGCGCCGCCCTCAGAGCCCGCTGCACCCAGCCTACCGCGCGCCCAAGCCCAAAGCTGGTTGCAGACCCAGGGCTACGCGCCAGCCCCGGTGCAGACTGGCCGCCTGATGCTGTGGGCTTTGAACACCGTGATGCCCTGGGTGAGCCTGCGAGACCACCCCCGCGCCGACCGCGCGGCCGGCCGCGTGCAGACCACCGTGCCCGAGGGCATCGAAGCCTGGCTGCGCAGCCGCTACCCTGAAGCCACGCGCGTGGAGCTGTGCCACCGGGATGCGCGCGTGGTGCTGCGTCGCGGCTGGGTGCCGCTGCCCGACGACTGCAGCCCGCGCGAGGGTGATGAGGTGTTGATGCTGGATTGAGGCGCCGTTCACGCCCCAGCGGCCCCGTTCGCGCCGCCGGACGGCGCTTGGTCGCAGTGGGCTGGCGACCTCGGGCGCGGCCCGACACGATGCGTTCCACACCAACCCTTGCGAGGAACGCACCATGACCGCACGAATCCCTTTCCTGGCCTTGGCTCTTGCGCTGGCCGGCACCGTTGAGGCCGCCACCCTGGACGTGCAAGTGATCAACCTACCCAGCACCCAGGGCACTGTGATGGTGGCCCTCTACGACAAGGCGGAAGGCTGGATGAGGAAGCCCCTGCGCGGCGCGCAGGCCGTGGTGGGCGCCGACGGCAGGGCCATGCTGCGCTTTGACGACCTGCCCGATGGTGACTACGCGCTGAGTGTGTTGCACGACGTGAATGGCAACGGCAAGATGGACTTCAACGCCATGGGCATCCCCCAGGAGGCCTTTGGCTTCTCGAACAAGGCCTCGGGCAGCTTCGGCCCGCCGAAGTTCGAGGCGGCGCGATTCACCGTCAAGGGTGATGCCGTCCACGTGATCGACCTGCAGTGAGGGGCACTGCCATGAGTCGCCGCGTTTTCATGCAAACCAGCCTGGCCACTGCAGCCACCCTGGCCGCCCCAGCTTGGGCACGTAACGATGCCCCTAACTCCCAGCCCTTTGGCCCGAACCCGCGCCTGACGCCGCTGCGGGGCTGGAGCGATGGCTCAGACCGCGTGGCCGAGGGCCTGCGCGTGCAAGGCCAATTGCCTGGCGGCTTGCGCGGCACCCTGTACCGCAACGGCCCCGGCCTGATGGAGCGCGCCGGCCAGCGCTACCAGCACTGGTTTGATGGCGATGGCCTGGTGCAAGCGTGGAAGTTCGGAGAGGCAGGCGTGCGGCACACCGGCCGTTTCGTGCAAACCCGCAAGTTCCAGCAAGAACAAGCTGCTGGTGCGTTTTTGATGCCGGCCTTTGGCACGGCCATCCGCGCTCAGCGCCCGGTGCGCGGGCCCGATGACATGAACACCGCCAACACCAGCGTCACGGTCCAGAACGGCCGCCTCTATGCGTTGTGGGAAGGTGGCTCGGCCACCGAGCTAGACCCCCAATCCCTGCGCACCGTAGGTCCCAAGGCTTGGTCTGCTGACTCGCGCGGCCTGCCCTTCAGCGCCCACCCCAAACGCGAAGCCGACGGCACGCTGTGGAACTTCGGCACCTTCGCCGGCAAGCTGGTGCTCTATCAAATCAGCGCTGCTGGGGATCTGGTACGCAGCCAATTGCTGAACTTGCCCACCGCGGCCATGGTGCATGACTTCGCCGTCAGCCAGCGTTTCATCACGTTTTTGCTGCCACCCCTGACGCTGGACATGGCCGCTGCGCGCGGCGGCGCCAGCATGGTGGAGGCCATGCGCTGGGACGCCAAGGCGCCCATGCGCGTGGTGGTGATCGACAAAGCCAGCCTGACCGTTCGCCGCACCCTGGAGCTGCCGCCCGAGTTGGTGTTTCACTTCGGCAATGCCTGGGACGACGGCCGCACCCTCCGCGTGGATTACGTCAGGAGCGACGTGGACGAGTTCTTGTCGGGCCGCTTCAACACCGCGCTCCGGGGTTACGAGGCCGAACAAAGCGCACCCTCGACACCGCAGTTTTTGGCCATTGACCTCGACAGCGGCCGGATACAGCGCCACAGCCGCAGCGAATCGGTCGAGTTTCCGCAGATCGACCCCCGGGTGGTCGCGCAGCGCAACCGCTACGTCTACTACCCGACCCAGCGCGGCCTGCCCGACGGCGCCTGGGGCTTCAACGCGCTGCAGCGGCTGGACGTAGAGAGCGGCCGCACCGATGCGTTCAGCTTTGGCGCCCAGGTGCTGTTGGAGGAGCACCTGCTGGTGCCCAAGCCCGGCAGCACCCGCGAGGGGCAGGGCTGGCTGCTGGGCACTGGCTTTGATGTGCAGCGCCAACGCAGCTTCGCCAGCGTGTTCGACGCCGAAGCCATCAGTGCGGGCCCCCTCGCCCAGGTGTGGCTGCCCTACTGGGTGCCGTTGGGCTTTCACGGCTGCTTTGCGGCCCGCGCATGAGGCCGGGCGGCGACAATGCCGTCCCATGGATCAAAACGCACTCAAACGCCAGGTCGCACAAGCGGCGCTGGCCTTCGTGACGCCCGGCTCCGTGCTGGGTGTGGGCACCGGCAGCACGGTGGACTTGTTCATTGATGCGCTGGCCGCCAGCGGGCTGAAGCTGGCCGGCGCGGTGAGCAGCAGCGAGCGCAGCAGCCAGCGCTTGGCCGCGGCCGGCTACACGGTGCTGGACGCCGCCAGCGTGGAGCGCCTGAGCGTCTACGTGGACGGGGCCGATGAGATCGATCCGCAGGGCTGCATGGTCAAGGGCGGCGGCGCGGCGCTCACACGCGAAAAAATCGTGGCCGACTTGGCCGAGCGCTTCATCTGCATCGCCGACGCCAGCAAGTGCGTGGACGTGCTCGGCGCCTTCCCGTTGCCGGTTGAGATCATCCCGATGGCCGCTGCGCAACTCACGCGCCGCTTTGCCGCTTTGGGCGGTGCGGCCACCGTGCGCGCTGGCTGCGTGACCGACAACGGCCAGCACATCATCGATGTGCGTGGTCTGCAGATCACCGATCCTTTGGCCTTCGAAGCCGAGATCAGCCAATGGCCCGGCGTGGTCACCGTGGGCGTGTTTGCCCGCCACCGTGCCAGCGTGGCGCTGATCGGCACGCCCGAAGGCGTGCGCGAGATCAACTACCGCTGACTTACTGCGCTGCCGGCGGCAGCGCTTCGGGTTCAGCCGGTGCTTGCGGTGCTGCGCCCCTGAAGCCAGGAATGGGCATGGGACGACCATTCAGCTTGAGCTGACCATTGGCGAACACGGCTTCGAGCAGGACGGTGTCGCCCTTGCGCTGGATCATGCCGGTGGCGGCCCCTTGAGCCAGCATGCCGTCCACCAGTTCCGGCGCTTGGTTCTGTGCTTTCGCGACCGACTTCATGAAGGCCACCGGGGCTTCCGCGCGGGCCTTGAAACCGAACTTGCTCATCATGCTGGGGGTGAAGCCGTTCTTGATGTCCTCGGCCGTGATGCCTTGCGTGCCCAGTGAGTAGTTGAACTTGGCGGTTTGGCCGTCGAAGGTCACGCTCAAGTCTTCCAGTGCCACGCTGGGGTTGTGGGGCAGCATCGCCAGCATCGCGTCTTGCATCGGCTTCATGCGCGCCAGCATGGCGGCGGCCGGGTCGGCTGCGGTGGGGGCGCTGCAGTCGTTGAAGGGCGCCGAGAAGGTGTTCAGCAGCTTGGCGTAGGTCGGCGCGTGCAGGTTCTTCATCGCCATCTTCATGCTGACGGCGTCGAGCTTGTGGCCGCCGGCTTCACCGCTGCCTTTGATCACGGCCTCTGCGGTGTACAGATCGTTCACCGTCTTGCCGGTCTGCGTCACTTGCAGGTCTTTGAGTTGCAGCAGCGGCTTGTCATTGGCGGCGGCTTCCGTGTTCAAGCGCACGGTCATCAGCTTCAGCGTGCCTTGACCTTCGGTGGCCATCGCGTACCAGTGCGGCGGGGTGCCGCGCATGGTGCCAGTCAAGCCGGCCATCTCGACGCGCACGCGCGGGTCGGCCACGCTGTAAGAGCCGAGTTCGTAGTGCAGTTGCGTGTCGCCGCCGCTGGCGGTGTCGATGGTGGCCTTGAGGCCGAGCAAGGCGACTTGCATGCCCACCTTGTTGTCGCTCAGCCGGATGTCATGCCCGGTCACGGTGGTGCTGCGCGAGCCCGTCAGGCCCACCGTGGTCACGATGTCGGCCGGGAAGGCTTCTGAGCCCAGGCGGGCCTTGAGCTCGGCGCGGGTGGCGGCGTCGAGCTCGATCTGGGTGCGGATGCGTGCTGCGCCGAAGCTGCTGAAGCCGGGCAGGGGGCCGTGCTCGATCTGGTCGCGCCACGTCACTTGCATCGGGGTTTGGCCATCGGCCGCGCAACCCAGCTGCAGCTGCAGCGTGCGGGTGGCGCCCAAAAAGCTTTTGTCGTACTGCCGGTTCACCACCTTGATGAAGCCGAGGTCTTCGGCGTCGCCCAGGGGGCCTGTCGTGGCCAGGGCGCTTTGCAGGCGCTGGCCGCTGACAGCGGTGCCGCCGGCCCAAACAAGTGCGAGAACGGCCAGCGCGACGCCTGCCTTGGTGGGGGTATTCATGGTCAGGCTCCGGTCAGAGGTAGCGAAAAGCGGGGGATTGTGTGGGTCCTGCTGGCGCCTGCCAGACCCCGCCCCCCACGAACTGGGGGTGACTGTGTAAGCAAATGTTCAAGCGCCCAGCGCTTGGCGCAGCTGGGCTGCTGTCACCCTTTGGGGCTTGGACGCCAGCAAGCTTTGAAGCATGGCAGCGTTGCGTGGCGTGGGAACGTTGTGCAGGGCGCCCAAGCGCACCACGGCGCCGCACAGGGCGTCGATCTCAGGGGCGCGACCCAGTGCCAGGTCGTCGGCCATGCTGGAGCGGGCCTGCTCGTCGATGCGCAGCATGCGCGCTGCCAGCAGCCGGAACAACGGCGTGGGCAGGCGCATCAAGGCCGGCAGCCAGCGCGCGGGCAGCGGCGTGAGCTTCGCGGGTTGGATGCCAGCGGCCGCCAGCACGCGCAAGCCCTCGGCCATCAGGGCCGCGGTGCAGCAGCGCCAATCGCGCGTCAGCAGCTGCGCACGCAGCGGCAAGCCGGACAGCGCGTTGACCGGGTTGTTCAAGTTCAGCAGCAGCTTGGCCCATTGCACCGCGCCCAGGTCGGGGTACAGGTCCAGGGGCAGGCCAGCTTGGGCAAACAGCGGCAGCCAGGGCTGCAACTGCGGGTCAGCTTGGGCCGCCAAATGGCCGCTGGTGCCCTGGTGCAGGTGGCCGGGCGCACGCTCGGTCACGTTGAAGGGCACCATGCCTGCGCGCACCCGCAGGTCCGGCGCTGCGGTTTGCGCCACGCGCGCGTTGTCCACGCCGTTCTGCAAGCTCAGCACCAAGGTGCCCGGGGGCAGCACGGCCGCCAGCTCGGTGGCGGCTTGGGCCGTGGCGGCGCTTTTCACGCACAACAGCACCAGGCCGGGCGCCTGCGCCGGTGAGCCGATATGCGGCGGGGCGGTGTACCAAAACACGCGCTCCAGGTGATGGCGGTAGCCCGTCAAGTCGGTCAGGCGCAGGCCACTGGCGGCCACGGCATCGCCCAGGCGTGCACGGCCGATGAAGTGCACCTGCGCACCGGCCGCGGCCAGGCGGCCGCCCACATAGCCGCCGACCGAGCCAGCCCCCATCACCCAGATGGGCTGCATCAAGCGGTTTGCGCGGGTGCGGCGCTGCGGGTGGGGCCGACTTCAGCCTCGATCTGGGCGAGCAGGTGCTTGCCCCAGCCGAGAGCAAACATCGCCTCGGCCACGACGAACATCGGGCCTACCAGCAGGCCCACCAGGTCGTCCACAAAGGCGGGCTTGCGGCCTTCGTACTTGTGGCCGATGAACTGCAAGATCCAGCCCACGACAAAGGTGCCCAAGCCCCAACCCAGCCAGCTGGCAGTGCTGCCGGCGGCCAGCGGGAAGGCCAGGGCAGTGCACGCCATCATCAACACGCTGGTGACCAGGCCCAGCACCAACTCACCGCGGGTGAGGTACCAGAGCACCGCCAGGAAACACACGATGTGCACGGGGCCCACCGGCTGGTCAACCAAGATGAAGCCGGGCCGCGACAGAAGCACGCACACACCGAAGACGATCAGCGGAATGCCGACGAAGTGGGTGGCGATGTTGCGGCGGTCCCGGTGGTAGGCGGCATACATCGTGAGCAGGCGGCGTGCGGGCAAGAACAGAGACGACATGGCGGGCTCCAGAGCGAATCAAGGACACGGACGATGCTAAGCAGCTGCTGGGTTGCTGTCTGTCAGGGCTTTGACGCTCTGTGCCGCCGAACGCGAAACCGTACCGGATCTACGGCATCCAAGAGGCTGCGTTCGACCGGGCTGGGGCTGCCAAGCGCCAGCGCCGCCACCACCTCGCCGGCCAAGGCGCTCCACGTGATGCCTCGCGAAGCGAAGCCACCGCACAGCACCAAGCCCGGCCGGCGCGGCCAAGCATCGGCCTGCGTGGCGCGGGGGCCCGGCGCTTGGTCGGGGTCGACCAAGCCGCCCAGCAGGGGCAGGCGGTCGGGGGCCAGCAGGCGCCAGGCCACGCGGCCGCTGGTGGCCTGCACGCCCTCGGGCGCGCCGCACCAGCGCTGCCAGTGGCGCAGGTTGGCGGCATGGTCGGCTTCGCGCAGCGCAGGGTCGGGGTCGTGGGCCGTGCTGGTGGCGCCCACGCACAGGCCGCCACCGGGCAGCGGCAGCACATAGCCGCCAGCGGCCACTGGCACCGCGGGGTAGCGGCCAAGCTGGGCTTGCTCGGCCGTCAACAGGCTGAGTTGGCCCCGCTGTGGGGTGAGCTGTGCGCCCAGCTCCGCATCCAGCGGCGCCAGCAGCGCGGGCAGCTGCGCGCCGCAGGCGAGCACCAGCAGTTCCGCCTCGGCGACCAGCGTCTGGCCTTGCCACACCCCCCATCCGCCCGCATGGGGCGCCACGTGGCTGACGGCTTGCCCACAGTGCATGGTCACGCCGTCCAGCCAAGCCGCCACCAGCGCAGCCGGGGGCAGGGCGCCGCCTTGCGGGTACCACCAGCCGGGCGTGGCCTCGGTGGTGCCACCGCGGACTTGCGCGGCGTCGGCGCTCAAGGCCTGCACGTAGTCGGCCGGCAGGCCCAAGCGCTGCGCCAAGGCTTGCAGCTCATCCGCGGTGGCCTCTGGGGCCAAGCGCAGCAAGCCGGTGTGCCGCCAAGGCAGTTGCAGGCCGGGCAGCACGCGTGCCAGGTGCAGCGCAGCGGCGCGGTTCCAACGGGCGTGCGGGCCGTCATCGGGGTGCAGCGTGGCATGGAACAGGCCGCCGGGGTTGCCGCTGGCCCCTTGGGCGGGAGCTGCAGCGCCGTCGATCACCTGCACCTGCAGGCCGGCACGGCGCAGCGCTGCGGCGCACGCCGCACCGGCCAAGCCAGCCCCCAGCACCACGGCGCTGCGGGCGCCCGGTGCCAGGGCTTGCCGGCCCGGCGGTGTGCGGCGCGCTAGCGAAGCGCGGGGGCTGAAGCGCGCTTGCAGCCCTGCCGCAGCCGGCGTCAGCACAAAGCCCGACTGGCGCAGCACGGCGCACAGGTCTTCACCAGCGATTGGGCTGGCCACCGTGGCACCCGGGGCCGCCAAGCGCTGCAGATGGCGCAGCGGCGATTGGCGGGCCGGCAGCGACAGCACGTCGGGCGCGGGCGGCAGCGGTGCGGTTAAGCAAAACGCATCCACCTGCGCCTGCCACTGGCCCAGGGTGTGGACCGGGTCGCCCCAGGCCAGGGTGAGGTCGAGGCCCTCGGCCAGCTTCAGCCGGTGCCAGCCCGGCGTGGCCGGGGGCCAAGCTTGCGCCAGCGCCTGGGCCAGCGCGCGCCAGGGGCCCTGTGCATGGGCTTGCAGCAGGTCGTGGGCTTGCACCGGGTGTAGGTCCATCGCCAGCAGGTGCAGTTGCGCAGGGCGCTGCGGGTCGGCCGCCCAGGCGGCCCAAGCCGCCAGCACGCTGTGCCCCAGGCCGAAAGCGGTACTCATCAGCACGAAGCGCGGCAGGCCACGCCAGCGCGCGGGCAATTGGTGGGCTGCCAGCGCAGTGGCCACCGCCTCGGCTTCGGCCGCAGCGCCGCAGGGCAGGGCCACGCCGCCCGGCACGGTGCGGGGGGCTTCGGGGTCGGTCCAGTCGAGGGTTGCCGCGTACAAAGCTGGGGAGGGCATGGCGGGATGATCGGGCATGGTCACTGTGAGGCCGCCGCCAGTCACCCCGTCATGAGCCCAAGCCCTGCCGAGCCCAGCCCGCCATCCGAAGCCATCGCAGCCCGTCCGCAGGTGAGCCTGCGCACCCTGGGCTGGCGCGACCCCTTTCGCTGGCTCGCTTTGGGCGCGCGGGATCTGGCGCGGGCACCTTTCATCGGTTTGTTCTTTGGCAGTGCCTTCATGGTGATGGGCTGGGCCTTGATGAAGGTGTACGAGGCGGCGCCTGCCTATGTGCTGGCCTTGGCCGCGGGGTTTCTGCTGGTAGGGCCGGTGCTGTGTCTGGGGCTGTATCGAGTCAGCCAAAGCTTGGAGGCCGGTGAACGACCCGACTTTGGCGACGCGTTGCTGGCCTTTGACAGCCGCATCGGCCCGCTCGCCCTGTTCGGCCTGGTGCTGCTGGTGCTGGAGATGGTGTGGGCGCGCGCCTCGCTGGTGGTGTTTGCCGTCAGCTTTGATGGCATGCCCGATTTCAAGGGCTCGCTGATGGCCCTGCTGGACCCCGCCAACCTGGGTTTCATCGTGGCTTACCTGGGCGTGGGCGCGGTGTTCGCCAGCCTGATCTTTGCCATCAGCGTGGTGTCGATTCCGATGCTGCTCGACCAGCCCGTGGACGCCGTGACGGCCGCGCTCACCAGCCTGCGCTTGGTGCTCACCCAGCCGGGCGTGATGCTGCTGTGGGGGCTGTTGATCGCAGCCTTGGTGGCCCTGGCGATGCTGCCCTGGTTCATCGGGTTGACTGTGGTGGCGCCGTGGGTAGGGCATGCCACTTGGCATGCCTACCGCAGCTCGGTTCAGGTGCGCTGAAGCTGGTCTGAGCGCAAGCGCGTCACGCCCAGCGGCGCTGCTTGCAGGGCCTGCCACAGTGACAGGGCCACGTCCTCGGCCGCGATGGGCCGGTACAGCTTGGGCACCGCCCAGGCGTACAGGGGGGCCAAGCGCTGTGCCCAGGCTTCGCCTGGACGGTGGGCTTGGCCCAGGCTTTGGCGCTCTCCCAGCAGCAAAGAAGGCTGGGCAATCACCAAACGCTCAAAGCCCAGGGCTTCAATGGCCGCCTCGGCCTCGCCCTTGACGCGGTTGTAGAACACCGCGCTGCGGGCCGAGGCGCCGAGCGCCGAGACCAGCCCGAAGCGCCTCGCACCGGCGGCTTTTGCCGCCTGCGCCACCGCTAGCACGGCGTCGAAATCAACCGCCTTGAAAGCGGCCTTCGAGCCCGCTACTGCCAAGGTGGTGCCCAGCGCGCAAACGGCCGTTTCGATGGGCGCGCTGATGCTGTCAGGGCGCAGCGGCCAGGGCAGCACTTCTGCATGCGGTAAGGCCGCTAGCGCTGCCTGTGGTTTGCGCAGGGGCAGCAGCAGTGCGCTGCCGGCGCCCAGTTCGCGGCTGATGCAACGGGCCAGATGCCCACCGACCAAGCCGCTAGCACCTGCCAACAACACCCGCTGGCCGCCCATGGTCATCAGACCTTGCTGCCGCCGCGTGGCCCACCCATCAGGGCACCACCGGTGCGGGCGCCACCCGAGCCAGCACTGCGGCGTGCACCGCCAGCGCCGTGGCCATGACCACTGCCGTGGCCGGTTTGGGCGGGCTTGGGGCCTTGCGCATGGCGGCCCGGGGCCGGCGCGCCACCCCCACGCGGTGCCGTGCGGCCGCCGGGTGCAGGGGCTTGGCCATCGCGGCGCGGTGCTTGACCATCCCGCGGCGCCGAACGGCTTTGCCCGTGGCGCTGGCCACCGCCACCGCCACCGCCACCGCCGCTGCGGGCCGGGCCGCGCACGCCGATGGTTTGACGACCGATTTGAATCGGTTCGGCGCGTTCGCCAATCGGCACTTCGAAGCCGGGCAGGATCTCGCGGTTCAGCGTGCGCTTGATGAGGCGCTCGATGTCCTTCAGGAACGGCTCTTCGTCCGGGCACACCAAGCTCAGGGCTTCGCCCTCGCAGCCAGCGCGGCCGGTGCGGCCGATGCGGTGCACGTAGTCCTCGGGCACGTTGGGCAGCT
>CAZAIR010000053.1:0-14125 GCA_964485225.1 uncultured Burkholderiaceae bacterium | reverse complement strand
GACAGGCTCTCTCCGAGCTTGTCCCCGAGGCCGTACCAGTCCAGCTTGCGGGTGACCACCATCGCCAGCGCCAGCACGGCGAACAGCAGCACGGCACCCAGCAGCAGCGCGGCCTTCTCGAGGTTCAGCACCACGTAGAGCGCGCCGTAAAGCGCCAACATGGCGCTCCCGAAGCGCAGCCCGCCGCGCGCGCTGCCGAACAGGCTGCTGCCGTAGTGGCCCAGCAGCAGGCTGGCGCTGCCAGCAGCCACGGCATAGGCCAAGCCAAAGGCCAGGTGCTCGCTCAAGGCCAGCAGCAGCAAGAAGAACAGCGCCAGCGCCAGCCCCACAAAGCCATATTGCACCGGGTGCAGGCGGCGGCTGCCCAGCAGCTCGGCCAGCAGCACCGCGCCCAAGGTGAGGCCGATGAACAAGAAGCCGTACTTCAGCGCCCGGTCGCTCAGCGTGTAGGGGTTGACGGGGTCGACCAGGGCCACGCCAAAGCGGTCGGCGCTGCGCTCACCCTGGCGCAGCGCGGCACCGGCCTGGCTGGCCAGTTCGTTGATGCGCCACTGCGCACTGAAGCCGCTGTCGGCCACCTCGCGCTCGGCCGGCAAAAACCGGCCCTGGAAGCTGGGGTGCGGCCAGGCCGAACGCAGGGCGGCGTGCACCTGCGCGGCGGCCGGCGTGAAGTGCAGCGATTCGGTGCCCAGCAGCTCCAGCTGCAGGTCGAGTTTGAGCGGCATCGTGCTGCCGAGCACGGTGTCGGGCAGCCAGGCTCGCAGCCCGCCGGTGCTGGACGCTTCTGCAGCCTCTGCAGGGACAGCGCTGGGGTCAGACGGGTAAGCGCCCGCGCGCTGTGGCCGCGGCACGGCCGCGCCGCGGATGTCGGGTGCGGGCAGCACCTTCAGCGCTTGGCCGTCCAGTTGCAGCACCACGCTGCGCAGGCCGCGTGCGTCGCTCACCTGCAGCAGGGCTTCGATGGGCTGGCAGCTGATCTTGCCCTCCAGCTCGCGGCTGTTGCCTTGCAGGTCGGACAGGTCGTCCCACTGCGCCAGCAGCTGCAGCTGCGCTTGGTAGGTGTTGACCTTGAACAGCCCGCGCTCCAGCACCTGCGGTTGCACATCGCCGCCAATGCGCAGCAGCGCCGGGGTGCTGGTGCGGGTGAAGTCGCGGCTTTCGCGCGTGCGCCGCTCGGTGCGCTGGCCTTTGTCGTCGGTGCTCACGCTCACGGCGGTCCAGGTTTCGGTGCATTGGCGCTGCAGGTAAGGGCCGGTCAGCAGCTGGCTGCCGGCGGTGTCGCGCGCCACCTCTTCTTGTGCGGTCCATTGCCGCTGCTGCCGCTCCTGGGCCAGGCCGTCAATCCGCGCCAGCGCCGTCAGCAGCACCATCCCCACCGCGGCCAGCCCCAAGGCCTTGCCCACACCTGCTTTGCCCATCACCACTCCTGTTGTTGAACGTTGGAGTGGGCAGCTTCAAGCGCGCGTGTGAAGCCCCGATGCGCTGTGTGAAGGCAGTGTGAAGTGCACGCACAAACCCGGCTGCGCGGGCTCGAACTGCAGCGTGCCGCCGTGCAGCGCGGCCACCTGCGCGGCAATGGCCAGGCCCAAGCCGCTGCCCTTGCGGCCGTCGGGCCGGGGGGTGGAGAAGAACTGCTCGCCCAAGCGGGGCAAGGCAGCGGCCGGCACACCGGGGCCGTGGTCGCGCAGGCTCAGCCGCACCTGGCCGTCGCGCTGCTGCCAGTGCACCTCCAGCGGGGCGCCGGGCGGCGCAAAGTCCAGTGCGTTGCCCAGCAGGTTGTGCAAGGCCAGGGCCAGGGCTTCACGGTCGCCCAACACGGTCACGGCGGGCCAGTCGGCGCTGTTGGGGAAGCTCACGCCGCGCTCGGTCGCCACCTCGCGCAGCAGGCTGTCCAGGCGCAGCGGCTGGGCTTGGCTGGGCTGGCGCTGGCTCTCCAATTTGGACAGGGCTAGCAGCTGCTCCACCAAGGTTTGCAGCCGCTCGGTCTGGCCCAGCACCTGCGCGGCAAAGCGCTGGCGGTCGGCTTCGGGCAGGGGCTCTTGCAGCAGCTCGCCGGCGCCGCGCAGGGCGGTCAGCGGGCTCTTGAGTTCGTGGGTGAGGGCGCGCACGCGGTGCTCCCACTGGCTGCGGCCTTCCACGCGCTCGCGCATGGTGTCGATGGCGCGCGCCAACTCGCCCAGCTCACCCGGCAGCGGCGGTGCGGCCAGCGGCGTGCCGGCCTGGGCTTGGCTGGCGTAGCGGCGCAGGCGGCGCACGCTGTGCACCAGCCACCAGGTGACGGCCGCACCGATCAGCACCGAGGCTCCCAGCAGCGCCAAGCCTTGCTCCAGCAAGCGGCGCTGGCTGCGCTCGATGAAGCGCTGCACCGCTTGGCTGGGCTTGGCCACGGTGGCGCTGCCGATCACCTCGCCCTGCGGGCCGTAAATGGGCGCGGCCACGAACATCACCAAGCTGCCGTCATCCGCCTGGCGCGTGCGCGTGCTGCGTGCGCCATAGCGGCCTTGCAAGGTGCGGGCCACGTCGTTCCAGGCGCTGTAGTCCTGCCCCACGGCGCTGGGGCTGCCGGTGTCGAGCAGCACCCGGCCCTTGGCGTCGGTCAGGTAAATGCGCAGGTCCAGGCTGCGCTTGGGCATGCCCCAAATCTGCGCGTCCACCTCGCGCAGCGCATAGGCCTGCAGGCGCTGCGCCAAGCCACTTTGCGCCACGGTGGCGGCGCTGGCGCCGGGCTGGCGCAGGGTGTCGGTGCTCCACTCGGCCACCAGGTGCGCGGTGTCGATCAGCACCTCCTCCACCACCTGCCGCACGGCCGGCTGCACCTCGGCCACCACCAGGCGCAGCACGAAGTAAGCCGTCAGCCCCGTCAGCGTGAAGAAGGCGAAGAACAGGCGCAGACCGAGGTGCATGGGCCTCAGCTCTCGAAGCTGTAGCCCAGGCCGCGGTGGGTCAGGATGGGGTCGCCGGGCAGGCCCGCTTCGCGCAGCTTGGCGCGCAGGGTCTTGATGTGCGTGTCTACCGTGCGGTCGTTGCTTTCAGCCGATTGGCCCCAGGCCAGGTCCAGCAGCTGGCTGCGGCTGAGGATGCGGCCGGGTGCCGACAGCAGCGCTTGCAGCAGCGCCAGCTCGCGCCTTGTCAGGTCCAGCGCCTGGCCTTTGAGCCAAGCGCGCTGGTCGACCACCGTCAGCGCCAGCGGTCTCTCAGGCGCGGGTGCCCGGCGCAGCAGCGCGCGCACCCGGGCCACCAACTCGCGGACGCTGAAGGGTTTGCACAGGTAGTCGTCGGCGCCCAGCTCCAGGCCCAGCACGCGGTCCAGCTCTTCGCCGCGCGCACTCAGCATCAGGATGGGCGTGGTGTCGCCCGCCTGGCGCAGCTGGCGGCACCAGTCAAGGCCCGAACCATCGGGCAGACCGATGTCCAGCAGCGCCAAGGGCGGTGGCTCGGCCGCCCACGCCGCTTGGGCCTGGGCCAGCCAGCCGTAGGTGTGCACCGCCCAGCCCTCGCGCTGCAGGGCGTAGACGACGGTGTCGGCAATGGCCGGGTCGTCGTCCAGCAGCAGCAGCGGCTTCACCGGATGCCCTTGGCCCCCAGGATCGGGAACAGCTCGGTCAGCCCCGAGGCCAGCAGCTCCACCGCCAGCGCGGCCAGGATCAAACCCATCAGCCGCGTCATGATGTTGATGCCGGTGTTGCCCAGCACCTTGGCGATCTTGCCGGCGGCCGAGAAGCACACCACCACCACCAGCGCCACCACCACGCCGTAGCCGACCAGCACCGCTTGGTGCCACAGCTGGGTGGTCTTTTGCGCGTAAATCACCATCGTGGAGATGGTGGCCGGGCCGGTCAACAGCGGGATGGCGAGCGGCACAACGGCGATGTTGGCGCCCGCGCCTTCTTGCACCGCCGTGCCTTGGTCGGGCGGCTTGGCGTTGAGCATCTGCAGCGCGCTGATCAAGAGCAGCGTGCCGCCGCCCACCTGGAAGCTGGGGATGCTGATGTTGAAGAACTCGATCAGCTTCAAGCCCAGTAGCGCCGATAGCGCGATCACACAAAAGCAGGTGAAGGCCGCCACCCGGATGGTCTGCTGGCGCTGCTTGCGGTCGAACTCTTGCGTGAAGGCGATGAAGAACGGGATCACACCGATCGGGTTCACCATCGCCAGCAAAGCGACCAGAGGTTTGTAGAGTTCCATGGCCGCGATTGTGGTGGCTTCAGCTGCGCAGGCTGCGCGCGTAAGCGAGGCCCGCGGCCGTGCGCGCCCCCCACCAGCTGCACAGCTCGCCGTCCACCAGCCGCACCCGTGCTTGGGGCGCAAGCGCCTGCACTTCGGCCAGGTCGGTTTCGTCGAAGCGGTAGGGCTCGCTGGAGAGCCACACCTCGTCGACTGTTCGCCACAACGGGTCGTCGGCCGCCAGGGCGGGGTAGCGGGCCGCGCCGCGCTCGCCACCCTCCACTTCCGGGAGGGTGTCGAAGCCCGCATGGGCCAGCAGGCGGCTGATGTAGGTGTCGCGCGCGACCGTCATCCACGGCCCGCGCCAGATCAGGTACAGCACGCTGCGCGGCGGCTTCGGGGGCGCCAGCGTCAAGGCTGCGGCCAGCTCGGTCTGCAGCGCGGCGGCGCGCGCGGCCACGCCGGCTTCACTGCCAAAGGCCTGCGCCAGCTGGTCAATCAAGGCCGTCACATCGCCAGGGCCCAAAGGGTGGGTGACCACGCAGTGCGGCACAAAGGCCTGCACCGCTTCGTAGGTGGCTAGCGTGTTCTCGTCGATGTTGAGCAGCACGTGCGTGGGCGCCAACTCGCGCAAGCGCGCCAGGTTCACATCCTTGGTGCCGCCCACCTTGGCCACGGCGCGAACGGCGTCAGCCGGGTGCACGCAAAAGCCCGTGCGGGCTACCAAACGATCGGCCAAGCCGAGCGCACAGACCAATTCAGTCAGCGAGGGCACCAAACTCGCGATGCGGGGCGGGCTGGTGCTCGAGGTGTGAGGCAATTTGCGGGTTTCCTCTTGCGGCCAAAAACCAACAGGCCATCTTCTAGGGACTGTGTTTGTCACCGATGCCCCGAATAATGCAATCGCCGGTTGGGTGCGTAGAGCCGTTTTTCGATGGGTTGAAGCTCCGTTCTGGTTTCCATTTTGTTAAGAGGTTAGGGGCATCCCCATGAACAACAAGCTTTACGTCGGCAACCTCGCTTACAGCGTGCGCGACGAATCCCTGCATCAAGCGTTCAGCCAGTTTGGCACCGTCAACTCCGCCAAGGTGATGATGGACCGCGAAACCGGTCGCTCGAAAGGCTTCGGCTTTGTCGAGATGTCGACGGACGCCGAGGCGCAAGCCGCGATCAACGGCATCAACGGTCAAGCCTTGGAAGGCCGTCCGGCTGTGGTGAACGTGGCCCGTCCGCGTGAAGCCCGTCCGGCTGGTTTCGCCAGCCCCTACGGCCGCGGCCCTGGCGGCGGTGGCGGCGGCGGCGGCTACCGTGGTGGCAACGACCGCGGCGGTTACTGAAATCGCACCGGCGGTGTCTTGAGGGCACCGCCCGCCGGTTGAAGAACGGTCCTCGCTCTGCGGGGTCGGTACAAGATCGCGAATAGCGCCCTCGGGCGCTCCAAATGGGCTGCTGAATCGCTCGGTTCAGTGGCCTTTTTGCATTGGGCGCTTCACTGCCAGCGTGCAGGCCCCCGGATCAGGGCCAGGGCCGGCGATGGGTTCGTCACGCTGGGATCGAAAGGGTGTTCGCGTCGGCCGCCCAGCAGCGCCACGATCTTGCGCGCGTACATCCGCGTTTCGGCATAAGGCGGAACGCCACGGTAGCGGTTCACGGCACCCTCGCCAGCGTTGTAGGCGGCAGCCGCCAAGGTGATGTCGCCTTCAAAGTAGGCCAATAGCCAGCGCAGGTAAGCCATGCCGCCGCGGATGTTTTGCGCGGGGTCCATGATGTTGCGCACCCCAAACCGTTTGGCGGTGTCGGGAATGAGTTGCATCAGGCCCTGGGCATTCTTGGGCGATACGGCATTCGGGTTGAAGGCCGATTCGGTGGCAATGATGGCCAGCACCAAAGCCGGTTCGAGTTTGAATTCGGGCGCTGTCAGTTTGACGAAGCGCACCAGGGCTTCGGGGGCGTTGGCTGGTGGGTCGGGCCAAGCTTGGGGCGCGGCTTTGGTTTTGGCGTTGGGCGCGGCTTTGGGGGCCACGGGCAGCGGTGGCGGGTCGCCGTCGGGCGGACGCAAGCAGGGCGGTGGCGCGCCGCGCGGCTCGCCCATGCGGGCCAAGATGTTTTGCGCTTGGGTCAGACCTTGCTCGGCAGCCGCTGCGAACAGGTGTGCGGCCTGCGCTTCGTCGCGCAGGATGCCACGCGAGTTGGTGAGCATCCAGGCGAGGTTGAACTGTGCCTCGGCGTCGCCAAAACGGGCTGCACGGCAGTAGAGCTGGGCGGCACGTTCGGGGTCGCGCGGTTGCCCGTGGTCGCCGTGCTCCAGGGCAATGGCTTCTTGGCGCCAGCGCAGCACCTGCTCAGGCACCACCGTACCTTGCTCGGCCGGGGGCGCCACGTAGCGCGGCAGGTCTTCGAGGCGCAGGGTGGGGGGCGCAGAAGGGGTTTGCGCCCAGGCGGCGTGCACCGCCGCGGCCATCAGCCCGAAGGCCCAGCGCAGTTGCATCAGTAGCGCTCGGCGCGCAGCACGGTGACGTCGCTGAAGTACAGCACCACGCTGTAGTTCGGGGCGTACTTGGTGAGCACCGCTTGCGCGATGGCGTCGGCGGTGGCGGTGTCGCAGATGACCTTGATCTCGATCGTGCGGTCGGCATCCCAGTCGCCGCTGCGTTCGCCTTCGGGGAAAGCGCCACGTACTTCGTTGATGGTCCAGACGTGGGCTTGGTGGCGCTTGAGCTCGGCCAGCAGCCGCGGTTCCAGGGCGGCTTCGGCGACCAGGGTGAGCTGGGTCTTGGGGTGCTTGGTGTTCACGCGCGGAGCCTCACGCAAAGAACGGCGCCAGCTTCAAGTAGAGCGGGATGCCGATCAGCAGGTTGAAGGGGAAGGTCACGCCCAAGGCACAGGCAATGGCCAAGCCGGTGTTGGCCTGTGGCACGGCCACCCGCAGGGCGGCCGGCGCGGCGATGTAGCTGGCGCTGGCGGCCAGCGTGGCCAAGATGGCGATGCCGCCGACCTGCAGGCCCAGCAACTGTCCGGTGAAGGCGCCGGCCAAGGCCAGCACGGGGGGCAGCGCGCAGCCCACGACGATGAGCTTCAGGCCGTGGCGCTTCAGGGCACCGAGCTGCCCGCCGGCCACGAGGCCGAGCTCCAGCAGGAACAGCGCCAGCACGCCCTTGAAGGGGTCGATGAACACGGCTTGGATGGGCTTCACGCCCGCATCACCCGCCACTGCACCGATGGCCAGGCCTCCCATCAACAGCAGCACGCTTTTCCCCAACAGCACTTCGTGCGCGAGCAGGCCCCAGTGGATGCGGCCGCTGCTGCCGTCGCCGCGCTTGAGGGCCAGCCGCGCCAGCACGATGCCGACCACCAGGCCGGGTGCTTCCATCGCCGCCACCCACAGCGGTGCGTGGGTCTCGTAGGGCAGTTGCGCGGCTTGCACGGCGGTGAGGGCCACCGCGAAGGTCACCACACTGACTGAGCCGTAGTGCGCCGACAGCCCGGCCGCATCCACAGCACTCAAGCCCACCCGACGCAGCAGCGGGGCCACGACCAAGGGGATCAAGGCGCCGAGCGTCACCACCGCGGCCACCTGGGGCATCAGCTCGGCCAGGGGCTGTCGGCTGAGCTCCAGTCCGCCCTTGAGACCGATCGCCAACAGCAGGTAGATGGTGAGCGTTTCGTAGAGGGCCTCAGGCAGGCGCAGATCGCTTTTGACCAAGCGCGCGAACACCCCGAGGGCGAAAAAGAGGACAACGACGTCAAACATGGGGCGGCATTGTCAGGGTGCGGTGACGGGGCGGTTACAGCGCCCACCCCTCTTGCCACTTAAGGAAGGCTTCGCGGCGCAATGGACTGCCATCGCTCGGCCGTTCCCAGCTGGCGCCCAGGCTCCAGTTGCGCAACGGGCCTTCACGGGCGAGCCAAGTGAGGGTGGTGACGTGGCCGCGCTCGCGCGCCGCACTCAAGCCGGCCTCAGCGCGGCGGGCGTAGTGCGTGCGTTGGTGTACCAAGCGCAGCGCTTGCGCAGTGCTGGGCAGCAGCACCAGCTTGGTCACGGCACTGCCATCGATCAGCGCGCTGCCGCCGGTGGGGCTGCGCAGCGCCAGCTGGCCGATGCGTTGCTCCAGCAGCCAGCCCCAGCCAAAGGCGTTTTGCCGCCAGTTGGCAAAGGCTGACCAGCTGGCGCCACGCGCGATGCGGTCGGCGTCAAGGTCCAAAAACTCGCCCACCTGACCCTCGATGTTGACGAACGCCAGCCGCGGCCCGGGGTGGCTGCCCAGGCCCCAAGTCAGGCTGGTGGCGCCGTGCAACTGCCCGCCGGTGCGGGCGCGCAGGCGCTCGAAGTTGGCGTGGGTCCAGATCTCGGTGTCCAACGGCCCCAGCAGGAAGAAACCCGGCTGCAGCGCTTGCGCCGCGCGCTCCCCAGCAGGCACGCCGCGCCGGTCATCGCGCAGGGTGCGGGTGTCGGTCAGGCGGAGTTGCCACTCCCACTCGTAGATGGGGAACCAAGCCTCGCTGTTGGGCTGGGGATGGAGGGCATAAACGGCCTCGACCGTGTTGCGGCGGATGCCAGCCTGCGGCACAAAGCCGTTGTCGTTGGCGAAGTCGGCGCTGATGGACTCGAGGTGGGCGTTCAGCTGCAGGTGCTCACCCCGGTGGCGCCAGGCCAGCCAGGCGTTGTGGCCTTGGCGGCTTTGCGCGGCGCGCAGCAGCTGGTCGTTGGCGTCGAAGTCGGTGCTGTCTTGGCTGGCCAGCAGGTGGCCGCTGAGCTGGTCGGTGTCGCTCAAGCGCAGCAGGGCGTCGCTGCCGGCCACCAGGGTGCGGCGGCCTTGGCCCCAGTCGCGCAGCGAAACCAGGCCGGCCACTGCGCTGCCGCCGCCCAGCCCGTGGCGGCTGCGCGCGAACAGCAGTTGTGAGGCGGTGCTGGCCTCACGGGTTTCGGTGCCGTAGGCGCCAGCGCGCAGCAGGCTGCCACCGGCGGCGTCGCGCATCACCAGGGCCGTGGCTTCGTCGTGCGCGCCGCGCCAGGTGGCGCGCACGCCAGCGCGCGGTGCGGCCACGGCGCGGCTGTAGAACGCGGCCAAGCCCCGGGACACGCCCCAGTTGTCGGGGCCTTGTTGGCCCACCACGTCACTGCTCTCCAAAAAGAAGGCGCGCTTCTCGGGCATGAACAGTGCAAAGCGCGTGTTGCCGCTGAGCTGCGGCGCGTCCAGCTCGACTTGGCTGAAATCCGGGCGCAACAGGGCGTCGACCACCCAGTCGGCACGGGGGCGCCACTGCAGGGTCAGGCCGAGGTTGGCGTTGGTCTTGGATACGGCGCCGGCTTGCGCTTGCCGCAGCGTGCCCTCCGCCCGCACCGTCAGGTGGCTGGCCTGCGCCCACTGGGCTTGCACCTGCGCCAGGCCGTCGAGGGTGTGCATGTCGCGCAGCGCGTCGGGGTCGTTGCGTTCGCGCCCGGTGCTCACCAGCGCGATATTGGGCTCGCGCGGGATGCGCCGCGTGAACATGAAACGCCACGGCAGGCCGTCGGCCTTGGCGTAGCGCAGGTTCACCAGCGGCCAGCGCAGCTCCACCGTGTAGCCGGTGGCCGTGCGCACAGCGGCGACCTCCACCTCCAGGAAGTCGGGCGTGCCGTCTTCGTTGTCGGTGGCGGCGGTGTACACGCCGTCGGCCAGCACGCCGGCGGCGTTCACGCGCACGAACTGCGCCACTTGCTGTCGGCCCACGGCGTCGATCCACACGCTGACGGCGTCTTGGTCGGGCCACACCTCGTCGCGGCGAAGCAGCGGGCCGCGGATGAGCGTGGGCGTGGGGTCGGTGGCGGTGAAGGCGAACACCAGGGCGTCAGGCTCGATCAAGACCTGCACCCGGGTGGCGAAGGCGCCGGCGTCGGGCTTGGACTCGGGGCGGAACTGGCGGAACGCCGTGAAGGTCGGTACGTCGCGCCAGATGGCGTCATCGAGTCGACCGTCGATGCGCGGCCGTGTCGCGCCATCGGGCAGCACAAGGCCGGGCAGTGGCTGCGCCGCCCAAGCAGGGGCCAAGCAAGCCCAGACCAGGGCCGCGAGAAGGAAGGTTTTCATGGCGAGGAGAGGCAGTCGATGACCGCCGGAATCAAGACAAGATGGCGCTGCCGCGCAGTGGGGCGCAAGGGCAGACAAGGGGCAAAGAAGCGCGTGCGGCGGTTTGGGGGCCGCCAGGGGGCGCATCAGCAGGGGTGGAGTGCCTTCAACATCGTGTCCTCCTCAGTGGGGCTGCGGGCAGCCCCCAAGGGCAATGGGGTGCGCAGTGTAGGCATGGGCTTGCAGCCCACACAAGTGCGTTGATCGGGATGCGGTGTGGGCTGCATTGCGCATACAACAGCGGCCATGCAACGCCAATTGATCGTGTGCTGTGACGGCACCAACAACAACCTCACCGGCCGCGAGCGCGACACCCATGTGGTGCGTTTGGTCGAACTGCTGGCCGCCGATGCACCCGCTGGTGGCGCCAACGAGCGCCTCGTGTTTTACGACGCGGGCGTGGGTCACGCCGAGACCTTGGGCGGCACCACCGTGACGGAGTGGCTGCGCCGCCGTACCGAGCGCGTGCAGGCGCTGGCCTTTGGGCAGGGCGTGTTCGACAACATCAGCGAGGCCTACCTGTTTCTGATGCAGCACTACCGGCCGGGCGACCAGCTCTTCTTCTTCGGCTTTTCGCGGGGTGCCTTCACCGCGCGCAGCGTGGCGGGCATGGTCAACGCCTTTGGCATCCCGATGGCGCATCAAGCCAGCATGCTGCCCACGCTGATGAACTTGTACTTCTCGCAGCGTGACGGCGCCTACACCGCAGTCGCCCAGCAGGCTCAAGCGCTGCTGGTGCCTCTGGATCGGCAGCGCGTGCCGATCCAGTTCGTGGGTGTGTGGGACACGGTGGCCTCGGTCGGCCTGTGGCCTTTCGCCCTGCAGTTCACAGCCCGTCCGCAGGCGGCTGGCAAGGCGTTCGTGCACGTGCGCCAAGCGTTGGCGCTGGACGACCACCGCAGCCCCTTTGACGCCCGCTTGTACGAAGACGCCAACGGCCCCATCGTCACGCGTGAGCCCGGGGTCGTGGGATCGATGCAGCAAGTGTGGTTCCGAGGGGCGCATGGCGATGTGGGCGGCGGCTACCCCTGGCCCGAGAGCGGGGCCGCGGCCTCGGCCCTGGGCTGGCTGGTGAGCGAGGCCGTGCAGTGCGGTCTACGCTTGAACGCCGAGGGCCAACCGCTGGACACCGAGGCCCGCGTGCTGAGCGCGCTCGACACCTTGGCTCCCGAAGGCCAAGCCCCACGCGACCACTGGCTGCACGACGAACTGGCCGATGCCCCGCTTTGGGCGCTGGCCGGCCAGCATGTGCGACCGGGCGAGCGCGGTGCCGAGCACCCCAGCGTGGCCGCGCGCCAACCCGACTGGGCACGCGACACCGCCTGGGGTCGGCGCCCTCTCGGGCGCGGCTTCTGGCTTGCGCTGGCGCTGTTGCCGCTGTTCTACCTGTGGATGGGCTGGCTGCTGACGGGTTTCGGCCTTGGCCCGGGCGCAGCCACCGACCTGCTGGCGCACCTGCGCACCATCGCCCTCGCCCCTGGGCAGTGGGTGCTGAACCTGGCCAGCTTCGGTGCACTGCCCGGCCCCAGTCCCTTGGGCGAACCCGCGCCCTTCAGTGCCCTGCTGGTGGAGTTGGGCTTCATCGCCTGCTACTGCTTGGTGCTGGCACCGCTGGCGGTGCGTGGCTTTGCACGCTGGGCTGGGCTGCGCCGTTTAGCCGATGCGCCCGCCCCCCATCTCAATCGCCTGGGCCAAGCGCTGCCGCTGCTGTTGTTGGCCGACCTGTTGGGCCATGCTTGCAGCGTCCTGGCCTTGTTGGCCGAAGGCGCGGGCTTGACTTGGTTCGCCTTACTGGGCCGCTGGGCGGCCGGCTTGTTGGTGTGGGTCCAGGCGCTGGGCTTGGGCGGCACGCTGCTGCTGTGCGCGCGCGCTTGGCGATGAGTGGGCCTGTTGCGGCTCAGCCGGTGGCGCGCTTTTTGCGCGCCCGGCCACTGAACAAGCGGTCGTACAGCGCGTTGGGCAGCGCCCGCATCAACTTGGCGACCACGCCCATTTGCCAGGGGATGACGCGGTAGCGGTCCCCCCGGCTGATGGCCTTGAAGCTGCGCTCGGCAAAGTCGGCTGCTGGCATCAGGAACGGCATGCTGTAGCTGTTGCCACGCGTCAGCGGGGTGTCGATGTAGCCAGGGATCAGCGTTGTCACGTGCACGGCGTGGGGCTTGCATTCCAGGCGCAGGCTCTCGCAATAGGCCACCACGCCGGCTTTGCTCGCGCAGTAAGCGCCATGCCCGGCCAAGCCGCGGATGGCAGCCACGCTGGCCACCCCCACCAGGGTGCCGCTGCGGCGCTGGCACATGGGTGCAATGAAAGGCTGGAAGGTGGCAGCGGTGCCGAACAGGTTGGTGTCCAGCACCTGCTTGAACACGGGGATGTCGGCGGCCAAGCCGGTGTCCACGCCGATGCTCACGCCGGCACTGGCAATCACCACATCGGGCAGGCCCTGGGCGGCGATGCAGCGCAGGCCCGCAGCGGCAATGCTGTCGGCATCGGCCACGTCGGCACCGTAGACGGTCCAACGCTCGGTCGGGATGCCCAGCCCTGTGGCCCAGTCGCTCACCACCTCGGTGCGGCGCGCCACCAGGGCCAAACGCCAGCCGGCCTGTGCGTAACGCAATGCCAGAGCTTGGCCTATGCCGCTGCTGGCGCCCGTGATGTAAACCAGCGGGCGGTGTTTGGGGGGCAGCGTGGGCAAGGGCGCAGGTGAGGCGGTGGTCATCGGCGGGCGGGCAGGGTGGTGCGGCTGGGGCCACCGAAGCGCAGCACGCCGGTGGTGTGGTCGTAATCGAAACCGCGCACCTCGATGCGCTGGCCGCTGGCGGCCTCCACCGTGGCAGGGCCGGTGGTGCGCAGTTGCTTGGCGTCCACCAGCACGGTGAGGCTGTCGGCGCGCAGGACCAGTTCGGGCGCGGTGCCGTTCGGGTCGGTGCCGGGCGGGTGGCGACGCACCAGCACTTGCCCCTTCAGGTTCATCTGTGTGCCGTCGCGGGGGCCTTCGGCCTGCGCCGCATCGATCAACAGCCACTGGCCTTCAGCGTTCACCGCCTGCAGGCTGAATTGGTCGATCTCGATGCGGTCGGTGTCGGGGTAGTGGCGCAGCTCGTGGCCTTTGATCCAGGCTTGTGGCGCCCCGCTGGGGTCGAAGCGCTGCAACTCAAAGCCCTGCATCACGTAGTCGGGCTTGTGGCGTGGCGCCAAGGCCGTGGTCGGACCCTCGGGGCTGGGCGTTTGGCGCACCAACCAGGTGGTGCCGGCGGCCAGCACGGCCATCACCAACAGCGGCAGGTAGTTGCCAATCCAGCCCTGCAGCCGCCACACCAGCGGCTGGCGCACCCGCACCCGGCCCCGCGCGGCGGGGTTGATGGGTGCGAGGTTGACCGGCGTGCTCATGCCGGGTTGCTGTCCAGCGTGACCAGGTGGCTTTGCAGCAGCGCGCCGTAGCGGCCATTGGCGATCAGCATCAGGTCGCAGGCTTCGCGGGCGGCGCCGTAGCCGGCCGGCGCACTGGTGATGTGGTGGGCAATCGCCTTGACCTCGGCATGCGCTTGTGGCGGCGCCACGGCCAGCGCGGCGCGCTGCAGCAGTGGCAGGTCGGGCCAGTCGTCGCCCATGGCGGCCACGTCGGCCCAGTCCAGTCCCAGCTCGGCCAGCAAGGGCGTGGCGGCGGCCAGCTTGTCGTGGATGCCGAAGCGCGCGTGCGTGAGCCCGAGGTCGGCCACCCGGCGGCGCACGGCCGGGGCATCGCGGCCCGTGATGATGATGGGCTCGATGCCGCCGGCGCGCAGCAGCTTCAGGCCGTGGCCGTCGAGCGTGCTGAAGGCCTTGAAGCTCTCGCCTTGTTCGCCGATGTAGATGCG
>CAZAIR010000052.1:0-14183 GCA_964485225.1 uncultured Burkholderiaceae bacterium | reverse complement strand
CCGCGCAGGGTGTCCAGGTCCTCGCCGAAGATCTTGATGGCGATGGCGCTGCGCACGCCCGACAGCATGTGGTCGATGCGGTGGCTGATCGGCTGCCCAATGCCGATGGCGGCCGGGGTGTTGATCAGGCGCTGGCGGATGTCGGCGTACACCGCCTCCACCGTGCGATCGCTGGGCTTGAGGCCGATGTCGATCTCGGACACGTGCACCCCTTCGGCGTGCTCGTCCATCTCCGCCCGGCCCGAGCGGCGGCCCACGTACACGACCTCCGGGACGTCCTTGAGCAGGATTTCCGCCTGCCGCGCCACGCGCACCGACTCGGCCAGCGTGGTGCCCGGGTTCAGGCGCAGGCCGATCAGCACCGAGCCCTCGTTGAATGGGGGCAAGAAGGTCGTGGGGAAGAAAGGCACCAAGGCGACGGCACCCACCACCGCCAGCACACCGGCCCCCAGCACGGCCCGGGTGTGCTCGAACACCCAGGCCAGGCCGCGTGCGTACCTGGCCTTGAGCCAAACCACGAGCTTCGGGTCGCCGTGGTCCAGGCTCTTGAGCTGCGGCAGCAGGTAGTAGGCCATCACCGGCGTGAGCGTGATCGACACCAGCATCGACGCCAGGATGGACGTGATGTACGCGATGCCCAGCGGCACGAACAGGCGCCCTTCGATGCCCGGCAGCACGAACAGAGGCACGAACACGAGCACGATGATGACCGTGGCCACCACGATGGCGCTGCGCACCTCCAGCGTGGCCTTGGCGATCAGTTCGACGGGACCGAGTCGCTGCGGCAACTGCCTGTTGAGCTTGAGCCGCCTCAAGACGTTTTCCACGCCCACCACCGCGTCGTCCACCAGCTCGCCGATGGCGATGGCCAGGCCGCCGAGCGTCATGGTGTTGATGCTGAGGTCGAAGTAGCGGAACACCAGCACGGTGATCAGGATGGACGCCGGGATGGCGGCCAGCGAGATCAGCGTGGTGCGCACATTGGCCAAGAACAGGTAGAGCACGACGGCCACGATGGCCGCGGCCGTCATCAACTTGCCCTGCAGGTTGCCGATGCTGGACTCGATGAAGCTGGCCTGCCGGAAGGTCACGCGCGGCGCTTCCATGCCGGCGGGCAGCGAGGGCTTGAGCGCGGCCAGTGCCGTCTCGATGCTGCGCGTCAGCGCCACCGTGTCGGCGTCGGGCTGCTTTTGAACACCAAGGATGACCGCGGCCTTGCCATTGAAGCCGGCATCGCCCCGCTTGATGGCCGGCGCGAAGCTGACCTTGGCCACCTGGCTGAGCAGAATGGATTGACCATTCACCCAGGCCACTGGCAACTGCTGCAGGTCTTCCAGCCGGGTCGTGCGCCCCAGGTTGCGGATCAGGTACTCGCGCGCATTCAGCTCCAGGAAGCCGCCGCTGCTGTTGCTGGCGTGGCCCTGCAGGGCCTCGCGCAACTGCTCGACGCTCACGCCGAGCTGCCCCATGCGCGCGGTGTCGGGCTGCACTTGGTACTGGCGCACCTCGCCGCCAATGGGCACCACCTGCGCCACGCCGGGGATGGCCAGCAGGCGCGGGCGCAGCACGAAGTCGGCGTACTCGCGCGTGGCCATGGCGCTGATCTTGGCCTCGTCGATCGGGATCGCGATCAGCATGACCTCGCCCATGATGGAGCTGATGGGCCCCATGGCGGCGTGCTGCACGCCGGCCGGCAGCGCGTCACGCGCCGTGGTGAAACGCTCGTTGACGATCTGCCGCGCCCGGTAGATGTCCGTCCCCCAGTCGAAGGTGACGTAGACGAAGGCCAGGCCGACGGACGACACGGACCGCACGGCGGTGACGCCGGGCAAGCCGCTCATGGCCTGCTCCAGCGGCAGGGTGACGAGCTGCTCCACCTCCTCGGGCGCCATGCCGCCGGCCTCGATCTGCAGGGTGACCTGCGGGCGGTCGAGGCTGGGGAACACATCGACCGGGGTTCGCGTCAGGGTCAGCGCCCCGAGCACCATCATGGCCAGCGCAAGCGCCAGCACCATCAGCCGGTTTTTCAGGCTGCTGTGAACCAAGAAATCGAACATGGTCAGCGCACCTGGTTGACGAGCGTGGCGCCCTGGACGACGACCCGATCACCGTCCTCCAGGCCTTGGGTGACGGCCACCTGGGCACCGTCCAGGGCCTGCGCCAGCACCACCTTGGGCACGAAGCGCTCGGGGGCCTGCTTGACCCAGACGATGGTCTGGTTGGCCGGGTTCTTCATCAGCGCTTGGGCGGGTACCGCGTAACCTTTCAACGTGCTGCGGCTTTGCACCACCACGCGCACGGACTGACCCAAGGCGAGCCCTTGGGCTCCCCCGAAGTTCATCGGCAAGGCCTGTTCGCGCAGACGCGTGGCGCTGCCCAGGAAGCGCAGCGATTGAGGTGGTGCGCCGGCCGTGGCCAAGAAGACGGCACCCACATCGGCTGCCGCGTTCACGTCATAAGCCAGGGCCTCAATGCGCAACCGCGAGGGGTCCACGACCTCGAACACCAGTTCACGCGCGTCCACGACCTGGCCGACCACGGCGTTGCTGGCGGCAATGACGCCACTGACGGGGGCCAGCAGCGCTTCACGACCGCTCAGACCTTGACCCAACGCGGCAATTCGCGCCTGCAGACCGGCCACTTCGGCCTGCGTGGCTTCGATGTCTCGCTTGGGCACCGTGTCGCTCAGCTCTTTCAGCCGCGCTTGGCGCTTCTCAGCCAACCCCAGCAGCGACTTCAGCTCGGCCACCTGCGCGCTCTGTGCCGAGCGCTCCAGGGCGCCAGCCACGGGCTCCACATAGGCCAGCAACTGCCCCCGCTGCACCCGCTGACCCAGGTTGGGCAAGCCCTGCGGCGGGGCGACCAAGCGGCCGGCCTGCGTGGCTTGCACCTTGCCGCCGGCGTTGGGGTCCATCACCACCACGCCTTGCAGTTCCTGGCTGCGTGGCAGTTCCGCGCCGTTCACCGGCAGCGTACGAACGCCCATTTGCCGTTGCGCGGCCTTGGGCAGAAAAACCGACCCATCGGGCTGACGCTGGGGACCGCCGGCGCTCACGGGCGCTGCCTCGTCACCGTGGTCATGTCCCGGGCCCGACCAGGCGGGCACCAGGAACAAGGCGCCCAGCATGGCGGCCACCAGGGGTTTGCTCAGGAGATTGATCCGTCCGCGCTTCATGCTGCAGCTCCAAAAGTCGATGCGCGCTTGCGGCGCAGGAAGGCCACCAAAGCGGCCAGGCCCAACCCTCCGCCCAGCAGGGCAACGCCCCAGCGCTTCCAGTCCCAGTGCGCGTGCTCGTCCGCATGGGGCGCCTCGCCGTGCAGGTCCAGTTCGCCGGCCAGAAGATCGGCCTCATCGCCCGCCGTGACGGTGGCGGTGAAGGTGTGAGCACCCTCGCCGGGCGCTTGGGGCAACTCCAGAACGAAGCTGCCATCGGCCTGTGCCTTGGGCGTGAGCTTGGCCCCAGCGAACTCCAGTTCGATGTCGGCCTTGGGCACAGGCTCGTTGGTGGCGGCACGGTCCAGGTAGAGCGTGAGCGTTTTGCCGTTGAGCACGCCAACCAGTTCAAAGGCCTCGGAGGTCATGGCGAATCGCGGCAAGGCAACACCGGTGTTGGCGGGGGCTTCGTCGCCATGGTCGTGGCCGGGGCCGGCGTGCGCCTGCGGCGCGGCGACCAGGGCCACCACGGCCAGCAGGGGGAGAAGGAGATGGGATTTCATCGGTGAGGACTCAGTTCGGTTCATTCGGGCAGCAGGCCGAGGCGCTGCCGCAGGGTGGCGATGGCCAGGTTCAGGTCAATGCGAGCCCGGGCCAGGTCGCGCTGGGCCTGTCCGGCCTCCAGCTCGACCCTCAGGCGCGTTGGCAGGTCGGTCTCGCCCAAACGGAAGGATTTGTCGAAGAACTGGCGGGTCTCGTCCGCCAGCCGGGCACGGTCTCGGGCTGCCTGCAGCACCGCGCGGGCCGCGTCCAGCGCCGACTGGGCGCTGCGCTGCTCGGCCATCAGGCGCTCGCGCTCTCGCGCCAGCAGCACTTCGGCTTCGGTTTGCTCGGCGCCAGCGCTCAGCACGGCGGCCTTGTTGCGGTCGCTGCTGCCCAGCGGAAACCGCAGGCCGAGCGTCACCGTGCCGTTGCTGGCCTCGCCGCGGGCAGCGCGGTCTCGGGTGTGAAGCAGCGTGAGCTCGGGGCTGGCGCGCACCTGCGCCTTGGCCAGCGCCGCTGCACTGCGTGCGGTCTGGGCCTTGGCTTGCAGGGCGGCCAGCAGTGGGTGCGCTGGTGCGTCACCCGCTGGCTCGGGCTCTGGCGTGGGGGCCATCAGCAGCGCGGCCTCAGCAGGCAGGCCCAGCAGCGCGCGCATGGACTGCTCGCTCGCCATCACCCGGGTTTGAGCCTGCGCCTGGTCCGACACTGCCAACAAAACAGCCGCATCGGCTTGGTTCTGGTCGGCACGCGACAACTCACCCGCCTTGACACGCCGAGCCACATCCGAGGCCAGCGCCTGCGTGGACTGGAGGCGCTCTTGCGCGGCGCGCAACTCTTCGCGTTCACGCAGCAGCCCCCACCAGTGCTCTCGCAGGCTCTGCGCCAGTTGCCACTGCGCGAGCAAAGCCTGGCGCTCCACGGCGTCCAGCTGCGCATCGGCCAGGGCTTGGCTGCGTTCGCGCTCGCCCGGCAGCCATAGCGGAACGGCAACACCGAACTCCAACTCTTGGGCACCCTGACGGCGGTTGAAGCGGTCGCTTCGAACGGAGGCCTCTAGGGTCGCAGGTGCTGGCGTCCAGCTCGACGCGGCCTGACGCAGGGACACACCCGCCTGGCGCCGTTGGAGAAGCGCCGCGGCCTCAGGCTGGCGCTCCCAGGCCTGCGCAAACGCCAGCGGCAGTGTCAGGGGTGGGGTGGAAGAAGTTTGCGCATGGCCGATCGCCACGCTGCCGAGAGAAAGCGCGAGGACGGTCGATGCCGTCCAGGCAAGGCGCGCCCGCACTCGTGAATGAGAAAACCGAGACATCCGATGCTCCGAAGTGGAAGAAGAACCACGGGGAGATCGGCAAAGGGACGGCCACTAAGGCCCGGTGTGCGTCAGTGCGCGGCAAGGGGCCGCGCAGATTGGCAGTGGGGGGTGCTTCCCTCGCCGATCAGGCGAGGGTCGGCCACTGAGGGCGTTCAGGTCTCGGCGATGGCCGAGTGGCGACGAGCGACGCGACGGGCGCTGCGCCTTCAAAGCGAGCCACGGCAACCGTCACCACGTCCAGGCTCAACGGCAGAGCCGTGAGGTGGCCGTGGCAGTGTCCACCCACAGCAGCACAAGGATCGCCACCCGATGGGTCGGCTCCACCGTCTGCCGTCTCGTGCACGGACGCATGAACAGCCGCCACTTCGTGGGCATCAACGCAAAGATGGGCGACGCCTGACCAAGCCAGCTGCAAGGGCAGCAGGACGGCGAGGAGAACGAGCAACCAGCGTGACATTACGCGTAGTCTATCTTGAGCGCCGCAAAACCCTTTGCCGGCTGCGGTGCAGATGGTTCATGGGTGCGCGTGCTGGTGATGGGCGTCTGGAAAGTGCACGTGGCTGTGCACCAGGCGTTCATGCCGATGCGCATGGCTGTGGCGGGTCCCTGGCTCCACCGGCACGTCGTGGCTGTGCGTGTGATGCGGGTCGCCGTCGTCGTGGGTGTGTTCATGCTCGTGAACCATCGGCTCGTGAACATGCTCATGCGCGTGTCGCTCCGTCAGGTGCAACCAAATCCCGAGGGACATCAGCGCCGTCGCCACCATCAAGCTGGGCGTCAGGCTTTCGCCGAGCCAGACCAGGGCCACCGCCGCCCCCACGAACGGAGCGACCGAGAAATAGGCCCCTGTGCGCGCTGACCCCAGGTGTCGAAGACCGACCACGAAGAGCACCAGGCTGGCACCGTAAGACGCGAAGCCGATCAGACCTGCCGCAGCAACTTGTGGCCACGCCGGCCAATCGGCACCCGCCCCCAAAGCCAGAAGCAGATTCGTCAGGCCAGCGGCCAGACCTTTGGTCATGGCAATGAAGCTGGCGTCGGCCAAAGCCACCTTGCGCGTCAAGTTGTTGTCGATGGCCCAGGCCAAGCAGGCACCCAGCACAGCCAGCGCCGGCCACAGATCGAACCAAAGTCCGGTCTCGCCTGGCGCACGCGCCTGGGGCCAGGCCAACACCACACAGCCGGCGGCAATCGCCACCATGCCCAACGCGATGCGGCGATCGAAGTTTTCCTTGAAAACAAACCACGCCAGCAAGGCAGTGAGGACTCCCTCCACGTTGAGCAGCAGAGAAACCCCCGAGGCCGGCAAGCGCGACAGGCCCAACATCAACAGCGCCGGCCCGAGGACACCGCCTGAAGCGATGGCGCCCAACAACCAGCCCGTGTCGCCCGGCTGCAGTCGAACACCGGCGAACAGCCCTCCGCGCGTCAGGCGCCACAGTGCCAGGCCAATGCCAGAGCCCAGGTAAAGCAGTGCAGCCAGCATCCAAGGACTGACTGGGCCGAGCAAGGGCTTGGCCAAGGGCGTTTCCAATCCGAACAGGACCGCCGCACCGAGTGCCGCCCAAACCCCAAGGTTGGTGTTGAACCGGGCCATGCTCAATGCATCACGCAGTGGCAGTAGACGAATTCCTGCACTTGGCCCGATGGGGTCAGGTGAGATTCGCTCAAGTGGGCTTGCAGCTCAAAGCTAGCGCCAAACTCGGCATGCAAGGCCTCCGCCTCGTAGCGCATCACAGGCAAGCCACTGCATTGCAACGGCCCATTGGGTCCGAATGCGGCCACGATGACATGCCCGCCCGGCCGCACGGCCCGTCGCACCTGCGCGACGTACGCACGCCGCTGATCGGCCGTGGTCAGGAAATGGAACACGGCTCGGTCATGCCAAATGTCGTAGGCCTTCTCAGGGAGCGCCACCTTCACCACGTCGCCCACCCACCACTTCACGTCCTCGGCCCTGCGGCCCAAACGCTGACGCACAACGGAGAAGGCCGACTCCGACAAGTCAAGCAGGGACACGTCAAACTGCCCCTCCCCAATCAGGTCGTCCACCAGCGTCGAGGCGCCGGCGCCGACATCGATGACGCTGCGAGCTTGGCCCGCAGCGATGCCTCGAATCAGCGCCAAGGAGCGGTCGGCATGCGCTTGGTACCAGCTCACTGAATCGACTGACTTGCTGCGGTACACGCTTTCCCAGTGGGACTTCGGATTCACGAGGGACTCCTGATCAAGACTTGCTCCCGCGAATCCTATCCACGCGTGCACTCACGCGTACCGGACCCGGGGTTGCGCTGCCTTCTTTCTCCGCAATTGCCTGAGGAGCGACCCTTCCTCCGAGGACTTATCGTCAAGAAGCAGCAAATCACTGCGGCCCCCCGCAGGGTCAAAGCTCTTGATCGAATCTGTGGCTGCGGCTGGACACACTGCTTGACGCGGGTTGAAGCAGGCGCAGCTTGCTAATTTGTCCGAAACGATCGCAGCCTGAGTGAATTCGCGATCACGCTCACCGACGAAAGCGCCATCGCGCCGGCCGCCACCACCGGCGACAAGAGCCAGCCGTAGAACGGGAACAGCAAACCCGCGGCCAGCGGGATGCCGGCCACGTTGTAGGCGAAGGACAAGAAGAGGTTCTGCCGGATGTTGCGCATCGTGGCCTGCGACAAGGTGCGAGCACGCACGATGCCCATCAGGTCGCCTTTCAGCAAGGTGATGCCGGCGCTTTCCATGGCGACATCGGTGCCAGTGCCCATGGCCACGCCCACGGTGGCCTGGGCCAGCGCCGGTGCGTCGTTGACCCCGTCGCCCGCCATGGCCACGGTTCGACCCGCGGCTTGAAGGCGCTGGACGACAGCGGCCTTCTCCTCGGGCAGCACCTCTGCCACCACCTCGTCGATGCCCAGCTGACGCCCCACCGCCTCGGCCGTGGTTCTGCCGTCGCCGGTCAACATGACCAGGCGCAAGCCAGCCGCCTTGAGTGCTTGAAGGGCTTGTGGGGTGCTGGGCTTGATGGGGTCGGCGATGGCCACGAACCCCACCAGTTCGGTGTCGGCGCCAACGAAGATCACCGTCGCGGCGCGCTCGCGCTGAACCTCGGCAGCGGCGTGCAGCCGACTGGCTTCAATACCCCGTTCCGCGAGGAACTTGGCGCTGCCCGACACGATTTGGCGCCCCTCAACGTTGCCCATGACGCCTTTGCCCACCGGGGAGTCGAAGTCACTCACCGGCAGCAGCGCCAAGGCGCGGGCTTGTGCCGCGGCCACGATGGCCGTGGCCAAGGGGTGCTCACTCGCGCGCTCGACGCTGGCCAAGTGTTGCAGAACCCAGTCTTCGGTGAAGTCACCCAGCGCCTCGACATGGACCACGCTCGGCCGTCCTTCGGTCAGGGTGCCGGTCTTGTCGACGACCAAGGTGTCGACGGTCTCCATCTTCTCCAGCGCTTCTGCGTCGCGAATCAGCACGCCCTGCTGGGCCCCCCGGCCGACCCCCACCATGATGGACATGGGCGTCGCCAGGCCGAGTGCGCAAGGGCAGGCAATGATGAGGACCGACACCGCCGTGATGAGCGCGTAGCTGAAGGCGGGCGACGGCCCCCACAGCATCCAGGCCGCGAAGGTCAGCAAGGCCACCCCGATGACCACCGGCACGAACCAGCCGGACACCTGATCGGCCATGCGCTGGATGGGGGCTCGGCTGCGCTGCGCGGCGGCCACCATGTGCACGATCTGCGACAGCAGGGTGTCGGCGCCAACCTTCTCGGCGCGCATCACGAAGCCGCCGGTCTGGTTCAAGGTGCCGGCCGTGAGCTTGGAGCCCACCGACTTGGCCACGGGCATGGGCTCTCCCGTGACCATGGACTCGTCGACATTGGCCTTGCCCTCCGTGAGCTCGCCGTCCACCGGCACCTTTTCACCGGGGCGCACGCGCAGCAGGTCGCCCACTTGCAGGGACTCGACGGGCACCGTGGCGTCCTGTCCATCGGCGCCGAGCTTCACGGCGGTCTTGGGCGCCAGGCCCAGCAAGGCCTTGATCGCCCCGGAGGTCGTCTCGCGGGCGCGCAACTCCAGCACCTGCCCCAAAAGCACCAGCACCGTGATCACGGCGGCGGCCTCGAAGTACACCGCAACCGCGCCCGTCGCGCCACGCAGCCCGGGAGGGAACAGACCCGGCGCCAAGGTCGCCACGAGGCTGAACACCCAAGCCGCGCCCGTGCCCAGCGCAATCAGCGAGAACATGTTCAGGCTGCGATTCTTGATCGAGGCCAACGCGCGGGTGAAAAAGGGCCAGCCCGCCCACAGCACGACCGGCGTGCCGAGCAAAAGCTGCACCCAGTTCGACGCCTGGGGCGCCAGCAGGCCGTGAAGATTGAAGAGGTGTCCGCCCATCTCCAGCGCGAACACGGGCGCGGTGAACGCCAGGCCGATCCAGAAGCGCCGTGTCATGTCCACCAGCTCCGGGTTCGGGCCGCTGTCGGCCGTCGCGAGCACGGGTTCCAGCGCCATGCCGCAGATCGGACAGTGGCCCGGCCCGGTCTGCCGCACCTGGGGGTGCATGGGGCAGGTGAACTCGACTTGGCTCAGGTCCGATGGGACGACGGGGTGAGGCGCGTGGCGGGTGTGATCGGGGGCATGGTGCCGAGGGTGCAAAGGGTGAGGGTTGTGGGCGTGGTCGCACGCAGCACCGCTGTGCCGGTGCGCGTGTTGAGCAGGCTCGGGAGCCGAAGAATCATTGTGAGGGGGGTGCATCAGAGGCTCCAAGGCCTGTGTCCAGGGTCATAGGGGGCGTGCGGGACCCATCCGGCCCCGTCCAGGTCCAGTCCGAGGCGAGCCTGCTCGAACGGAGTGCGAGGCGCGTTTGGCGGCCTTGCTGCAGCCACCAGGGCCAGGCGAGCGAGGGGAGCCCCATGCGCCTCAACGGCTTGGCTCATCACGCCCTGGAGACCCCTCGGCGCCAGGGTGATGGCCGCCGTGGCCGCCATGGCCACCATGACGACCGTGCCCCATCGCGTGCATCAGGGGACAGGCCAGCAAGATCAGGTACGGGATGGCCTGTCCGACGTGCGTCAGGTGCTCGGTGAGCAGGTAATAAACGCCGGCTGCACCCGCCGCCAGCATGAAGACGCCCAGTGGCGATCGCCAGTGGGCCAGCACGTTGCGCAAAAAGTCCATGCTCGGCTCCTGGTTGACTGGCCTCAGCGAGGCAAGGGGCGGAGCGCTTCGCGGTCCACCAGCATTTGCATCATCAGTTCCATCATCTCCATGCGCTGATGCATGGCGTGGTGGTTCATGCCGGGGCCCTTGTCGCCACCGGCGCTGCGCATCTGGCCCATCATGCCCATGCCGTCCTGCATGAGCTTCATGTGCTCGGCCATCAGCGCCTGCCGGTCTTCGGGGGACTGGGCTGCGCGCATTTTTTCGTGCATCGCGCGCATCGACTTCATCATGCCGTCCATCGGCGAGGCCGTCGCGGCGCTGGTTGCGTCCGCTGGCTTGGGCGCGGGCTTGGGCGCGGACTTAAGGGGCTGGGTGACGCCAGGCTTGTCGGGATGGTGGGCCGCGTGGTCCTGTTCGGCCTTGGGCTGCGGCGCGCTTTGCGCCATCGCGCTGGCGCTCAAGGTGGCTACCAAGGCGGTGATGAGGGCGGTGATCAGGCCGGTGAGGGTTCGGGTGCGCATGGAAGTCTCCTGACGGGTTGAAGGGACGGAACGGTTCCTGGCGGGCGCGTCAGCCGCAGCCAGCACAGCAGCACCGAGACCCCGCGTTTGCCGGCTCGGCGGCGACCGGAACGGTGGGGTACCCGGCCTGTGCCAGGGCCTCGCGGATGGCCTCGTCGGTGGCCCCTGCGGGGTCGACATGGACGCGCTTTTGCGCAAGGTCCACGTCCACCCGCGCAGCGGGGTCGGCAGACTGCACGGCCTGCTGGATCGCACGGGCGCAGTGGCCGCAGTGCATCGCGTCAACTTGGTAGCTTGGCATCACGATCTCCTGCGTGGTTAACGCTGGGGAGATTCAAGGCTCCCACGGTGGGAAGGTCAATGCCCATGCGTCTGCTTCTTGATAAAGCGCAAGTTATCGGCGCCATCGGCTGCCGGATGGACTGCAGGTCTCGACCTTCCCTCGGTGGGAAGGTTCAAACTGGCGGCACCGCCGCTGTCCACCGCCCCACCACCGCCATGTCCCGACCGCTCAACATCAGCGAGGCCGCCTCAGCGGCCGGCGTTTCGACCAAGATGATTCGGCACTACGAGCAGATCGGACTGATCTCGCCCGCTGTGCGGACGGAGGCGGGCTACCGGCAGTACACGGTGCGCGACGTCTCGGTGCTGCGTTTCATCCGCCAGGCACGCCGGCTGGATTTCTCGATGGCGCAGATCGCCGACCTTCTCAGCCTGTGGACCGACCGGGCGCGCACCAGCCGCGAGGTGAAAGCCATCGCCCAGCAGCACCTGCAAACCGTGAATGAGCGGCTTCGGGACCTGCAGGACATGCAGGCGCAACTGCAAGCCCTCGTCGAGGCCTGCCACGGCGATGAGCAGCCCACGTGCGCCATATTGGATGAGCTGGCCTTGCCTGGCGAGCGAGGGGCGCAGCCGGTCAGGCTGGGCCCGCCGCGAACCAAGGCCGCCGATGCGCGCGGTCAGGCCTCCAGCCCACAGGCTCGCGGAAACCCCGCAGCCGATCTGATGGCCTGGACCCGCAGCGTCGCGCAGCCCACCCCGGAGGACGAGCCGCCCGCCTGACTCAGGGCGTGGTCTTCAGCGTGACGGACAGGCGCGCCGGCTGGCCGCCTTTGTTCGTCCACATCCAGCAGTGCACCTGCTCGGCTTGGACTTGAAGGTCCTGGGCCGCGTCGCGCACCGCCTTGAGCTTGACCGGGTAGACCGTGTCCTTGCCCAGGTGGTAGTGGATGTTGAAGTCCATCGCGTCATCGCCCTTGAAGGACCAAGCGACCTTCTGCCCGGCTTTCAACGCGCCGCAGACCTCAAAGAACTTGCCCGCCGGCACCGACGATTCATGGGCGAAGCGACCCTCGGCATCCCAGCGGATGTCGACGATGTGCGGTGCGGCCACGGCCATGCCGATTGGCAAGCTCGCCAGGAGCGCGCCGCAGAAGACTTTGCGGGCCCGCTTCATGGCTTGACCTTCAGGTCGGTGATCACGAACTTGCCGCCCTCACTGACCACCTGGAACTGCACGCGCGCGCCGACTTGCAGCTTGTCCAGTACGGCCTTGTCCCGAACCTGGAACACCATGGTCATGGCCGGCATGTCCAGGCTCTTGATGTCAGCGTGCTTGAGGGTCAGCTTGCCGGCCTCGCGGTCGATCTTGCGAACCTCTCCGTCGGTCATCTCGGCACTGGCAGGGGGCGCGCTGGCTGCAGCATGGTGGGCGCTGTGCGCGTCGGCGGCACGCGCGAGGGGGCTCAGCAGGCTGGCCGAGAGCAGGGCCACAGCCAAGAGGCTGAGCCGGGATGCGGTCTTGGGGTTCATCTCATTTCCTTCCAGGGTAGTGATTGAAAACACGCGTGCTGCCGTCGGCTTGCACCAGCAGCACGTCGTAGGGGTCTTGTCGGTGGTCGTAGTCGGGGCCGTCCATCCCGGGCGACCCGATGGGCATGCCGGGCACGGCGAGGCCGATCGCCTTGGGTTGCTCGCGCAGCAGTCGGCGGATGTCGGCCGGCGGCACATGGCCCTCGATCGCGTAGCCCCCCACCCGCGCGGTGTGGCAGGAGCCCAGCGCCGCAGGCATGCGCAGCTTGCCGCGCATCGCGTTGTTGCCGGTGTCGAAGACTTTCACGACAAAGCCGTCGCGCTCCAAGACATCGACCCAGGCCTTGCAGCAGCCGCAGCTGGGGCTTTTCCAAACCTCGACGACGGGCAACTTAGCCGCGGTGGCCGCGGCCACCGGTAGCAGGGCGGCGCTCAGCAGCAGGGCGCGGCGCTTCATGGCTTCACCTTGATCTTGCCCACCATGCCCGCCTGGTAATGACCGGCGATCAGGCAGGCGAAATCGAAGTCACCGGCGCGGTTGAAGGTCCACACGATTTCCCCCTTCTTGCCGGCGTCGACATGCGCCATGTAGGGCTCGTCATGCTCCATGTTCGGGAACTTGAGCATCAGTGCGGCGTGTTCGTCGAGTTCCTGCTTCGTGCCGATGACCAGCTCGTGAAGCACCTTGCCGTCGTTCTGGACCACAAAGCGAAGGGTCTCGCCCACCTTTACCTCGATGCGGTCTGGCGTGAAGCGCATGTTGTCGGTCATCTTCAGCGTGATGGTGCGGCTGACCTTCTTCGCATCACCCGCAATGCCCCAGGCCTTTTGCTCCTTCTTGACGGGTCCCGCGGGTTTGCCGTGCGCCTCATTGCCATGGGCAGCGACAGAGCCGCTGAAGGCGGCGAGTGCCAAGCAGGTGGCGATAGCGATGTGTTTCATGGGTTGCCTTTTGACGGGTGGAGAAGGGGCGGGTGCTCAGTGGCCACTGTGGCCCCCAACAGGCTTGCGCACCTTGAGTTCGACATCGCTCTTCGGCCGCTGAACCAGAGGCATCAAGCCCGGGCCCTCGGACTGGAATCGCGCCGGGTCGGGCAGGCTGCCCTGGAATTCGTAGGCGACGGTGCCGGGTGGGTTCTGGTACCAGCCTGGGTCGGTGTAATTGCCCTTCTTCTGGCCCTTTCGCACCTTCACCACGCTGAACATGCCGCCCATGCCCACGGCGCCGAAGGGGCCCTGGCCGGCCATCATGGGCGCGGTGTTGTCGGGCAGGGGCATCTCCATCTCGGTCATGTCCTTCATGCCACGCTCGCCCATCACCATGTAGTCGGGGATGAGCTTGCGAATCTTGCTGGCCACGCCGGTGTGGTCCACGCCGATCATGGTGGGCACGCCGTGCCCCATGGCGTTCATCGTGTGGTGGCTCTTGTGGCAGTGGAAGGCCCAGTCGCCTTCCTCGTCGGCCAGGAACTCGATCTGCCGCATGGCCCCCACGGGCACGTCTTCGGTGATCTCGTAGCGGCGCGTGCTCTTGGGCGAGGGGCCGCCGTCGGTGCCGGTGACGAGGAACTCGTGCCCGTGCAGGTGGATGGGGTGGTTGGTCATGGTGAGGTTGCCCACCCGGATGCGCACCTTGTCCTTGAAGCCCACCACCAGCGGGTCGATGCCCGGGAAGATGCGGCTGTTCCAGC
>CAZAIR010000051.1:0-14435 GCA_964485225.1 uncultured Burkholderiaceae bacterium | reverse complement strand
GCTGCAGTGCGGCGCGTTGAGCGGCAAAAAATCGCGCTCGAACGGCGTTCAATCGCGCTGCGTTGGCCCTGCAGCCGCGCGCCAAGCGGCGATCGCTGCCAGCGTTGCCGGCACCCCGCCCCAGTCAGGCGCGGGCACCGCCACGCCCCGCGCCAGTGCGTGCCCCCGCGCCGCTTTGCTGCGCGGCTCCAGCACCAAGCCGTGGGTGCGCACCCAGGCTTCCGCTTCATCCCACAACGGCCCCAGCGGGCCGGCCAGCCACTCCAGCTCCAACTCGCACACCGCCGCACTGGCGCGGCCACCCTGCAGTTGCCCGCGGTCCAGGGCCAGCTCCAGCCGCGTGCCCTGGGGCAAGGTGTGGTGCACGCGCAGCCGCTCGATCTCGGTGCCGAACTGCGCCTCCAAAGGTTCGCCCAAACCCCGCAGGGCTGCGGCGGCTTCGGGCAAGGCGTCGTGCGCCGAAAGGTCCAGCGCCGGCATGGCGCTGGCGCTGCCGCGCGGTGCGTTGTGTTCAGGCCGGCTCAAGCCATCGGCTAGCAGCGGGCCTTTGATGGTTTGCACCCAGCCCGCCGCGCCCTCCCAGCGCAGCCGCAACCCCCACCCGGCGCGCCCCAGGGCGCTGCTGGCAGTGTCAAAGTAGGTGGCGCGCAAAGGCACGCTGCGCGCGCCAGCCAAGGCGGCCACTTGGGCTGCCACGGCGGCAGCCGTGTGGGGAGGGATGGCGAGGCGGAGTTCGAGTTCGGTGCTCATGGGGGCGCGTGTGCCGGCGCAAGCCGGTGCTGGGCAGGCTGGCCAGTTTCAGGCCAAACGTTGGCGGCCGTTTGGCTGCAGCTTGGCTGCCGTTTGGCGGCGCGGTAGGTGCGCGTTCACCCGCTTGCAGCCCACAAGCGCCCGACGCACCATCGCGCCATGAGCACCATCGCCCCACCCCTGCCCTACCGCGACCCCAAGCGCTATGCCTGGTTGTTGTCGGCCTTCTTCCCGCTGCTGGTGCTGGCCAGCTTGTGGCGCTTCGATCAGCAAAGCGCGGCGCTTTGGCTGTTCGTCACACCCGCCTTCATCTACATCGCCATCCCGCTGATGGATGCGATCCTCGGCCCCGACACCCGCAACCCACCTGAAGATGCTGTGGCGGGTCTGGAAGCTGACCGCTGGTACCGCGCACTCACTGTGGTGTTCGTGCCGCTCTACGTGGTCGCTGTGGTGGCCGGCAGTTGGTTGGCCAGCCAGCACGTGGGCGAGCCCTTGGTGTGGCTGGGCTTGGTGCTGACGGTGGGGGCCATCAGCGGCGGCGCCATCAACGCTGCACACGAGATGGGCCATAAGCACCCGGCCTGGGAGCGCTGGCTGGCCCGCATCACCCTGGCGCCCGTGGCTTACGGGCACTTCTACGTCGAGCACAACCGCGGCCATCACCGCCGCGTGGCCACCTTCGACGACCCCGCCAGTTCGCGCCTGGGGGAATCGTTCTGGGCATTCCTGCCGCGCACCGTGGCCGGCAGCCTGCGCAGCGCTTGGCACCTGGAGCGTGCGCGGCTGGCCGGGCACGGCTTGGGCGCTTGGCACTGGCGCAACGAGTGCTTGCAGGCGTGGTCGATGACGGTGGCACTGTTTGCTGCCCTCACCCTGGCCTTCGGTCCCTGGGCCTTGCTGTTTCTGTGCCTGCAGGCGGTGTACGGTTTCAGCCTGCTGGAGGTGGTGAACTACCTGGAGCACTACGGCCTGAAGCGCGCCAACGGCCCGGATGGCAAGCCGGTGCGCTGCCAGCCCGAGCACAGTTGGAACAGCAATCACGTGGTGAGCAACCTGTTCCTCTACCACCTGCAACGCCACTCTGACCACCACGCCCACCCGGCCCGCCGCTACCAAGCGCTGCGTCACTTCGGCGAGGCGCCGCAGCTACCCAATGGCTACGCCGGCATGCTGCTGCTGGCCTACGTTCCCTCCTTGTGGTTCCGGGTGATGGACCACCGTGTGTTGGCCCATTACGGGGGCGATGTGCGACGCGCCAATGTGCAACCGGGCTCGCGCTACGACCAGGGAGCTTGAACCTTGCCCCGCCGCATCATTCAAACCATTTGAAACCGGCATACAGCGCCGGACCACCTAGGCTGGGGTTTCACTGACCACACTGTGACCATGCCCCTGACACCTCCCTCCCGCCGCTACAGCCTGCCCGCCATCGCCTTGCACTGGTTGATGGCCGTGGGGCTGATCGGCGCCATCGCGGTGGGCTGGTGGGCCAGCGAAATGCCCATGTCCATCCAGCGGCTCAAGCTGATCAACTGGCACAAGTGGTTCGGCATCACCTTGCTGCTGCTGTTCGTGCTGCGCTTGGTGTGGCGCGCCACGCACCGCCCGCCGGCACCAGCGCCCATGCCCTTGTGGCAAGCGCGCACGGCCAGCGCCGTGCACGGCTTGCTGTACCTGCTGATGGCGGCCGTGCCGCTGCTGGGCTGGGCCTACAGCAACGCGGCCGGTTTCCCGGTGGTGTGGTTCGGCGTGTTGCCACTGCCTGACTGGGTGGGCCCTAACAAGGCCTTGGCAGCCACCCTGAAAGAGGTGCACAGCTGGGCAGCCTGGACGTTGGCGGCGCTGATTGCCGCACACATCGCGGGCGCCTTCAAGCACCAGTTCATTGACCGTGACCGACTGCTGGCCCGCATGTGGCCGGCCAAGGATTGAGAACCCCATGAAACGGATGTGGATCACCGCGCTGGCCCTGGGCCTGGGCGCTGGCGCGCAAGCCCAAACCTTGCTGCCCAAGGGCAGCGAGATCGTGTTCATCAGCAAGCAAATGGGCGTACCGGTTGAGGGTCGCTTCAAAACCTTCAGCCTGCCGGGCTTCGCTTTCAACCCCAAGCAGCCGCAAGCGGCCAAGGTGCAGATCAACATCAACTTGGCCAGCGCGGACATGGGCGCGGCCGACGTCGAGGCCGAGCTGCTCAAGCCCGAGTGGCTCGACAGCAAGCGCCGCCCTGAGGCCACCTTCGTGGCGCAAAGCGTGAAGGCGCTGGGCGGCGGCAAGTTCGAGCTGACCGGCCCGTTCACCCTCAAGGGTCAAACCAAGCCCCTGACGGTGCAGCTCACCCTCACCCAAGCCGGCGGCACCAGCACCGCCACTGGTCAGTTCAACCTCAAGCGCACCGATTGGGCGATTGGTGCCGGCGAGTGGGCCGACACCAGCATCGTCGCCGCCGATGTGGCGGTGCGCTTCAAGTTCCAGTTCAGCGGCATGGCGCCGCTGTGATCCCTCACCCCCCCACGGAGACCCCCAGCATGCGCACCTTCCGAAACACCTCCCTCACCACCTTGGCAGCTCTGGCCGCCATCGCCTTCGGCGGCGCCGCCCAAGCCCAGTCGGCCACTTACGTGGTCGAACCCACCCATACCTTCGTGACCTTCGAGGCCAAGCACTTCGGTACCAGCACCAACCGCGGCCGCTTCGACAAGAAGGAAGGCACGATCACGATCGACCCGACCGCCAAGACCGGCCGCGCCGAAATCACGATCGACATGGCCAGCATCAACACGGGCACTGCACCCTTCGATGGCCACCTGCGGAGCAAAGATTTCTTCAACGCCGCTGAGTTCGCCACCGCCAAGTTCGTGGGTGACAAGTTCGAGTTCGACGGCACGAAGGTCAAGAGCGTGTCGGGCAACCTGACGATGCTGGGCAAGACCTCTCCCGTCACGCTGACGGCCGAGCACTACAACTGCTTCATGCACCCGCGCCTCAAGGCCGAGGTGTGCGGTGGCGACTTCGTCACCACCATCCAGCGCAGCCAATGGGGTATGACTTATGCGCTGCCAGGTATTCCTGACAACGTGCGCCTGGTGATCCAGGTTGAGGCCGTCAAACAGCCCTGATTTCGCCGAACCGCTACCGCTCGGGAGCGGGCCTACGCCGCGCCGCGACTTTTGTCGCAGCGCGGCGTTTTTCTTGGTGTTTACCTAGGCGGAACCTGACAGGCGCGCCCAGCCCCCGCGGTTTACGCTGTCGCGCATTCACTTTGCTTGGCAGCACCCCATGAAACTCTCTGACTTGAAGATTGGCGCCCGCTTGACAGCCGGCATTGCCCTGCTGTTGATCCTGATGCTGATCGTGGCCGGCGCGGCGCTGTCCAAGATGACATCACTGCGCAACGCCACCACCGAGATCGCCTCCAACTGGCTGCCCAGTGTGTCCATGGCGCATTCCCTCAATGGCGCGGCTTCCGACTTCCGCCTGTCCGAGGTGGCGTCGCTGCGGGCCACCGACGAGGACGCCATCAACAAGGCCGAGAAAGGCATGAGCACCGCCCTGGCGGCCATTGCCGAAAACAGCAAGGGCATCGAGGCCCTGCTGTCCAGCGACGAAGAAAAGAAGCTGTTCCAGCAGTTCCAGCAAAAGTGGGCGGCCTACATGGTCACCCACGGGCAAATCAAGGAGTACGTGAAGGCCAACGCCATCCGCGACGCCCGCGCGCTGTTTGATGGCGCGTCCAGCGGCCAATTCGACGAAGCCTCCGCGGCTTTGGACGCCATCACTAGCTACAACGAGAAGGGGGCTGAAGCAGCGCGCGAAGAAGCCGAAGTGGCGTTCAGCGATGCCAAGGTCACCTTGGGTGCCGTGGTGGCTGCGGCACTGGTGCTGGCGGTGGTGATGGGGCGCTGGCTGATCACCTCCATCACCGGCCCGCTGCAAGCCGCTGTCAAGGTAGCCGACGCGGTGGCCGATGGCGACCTCAGCAGCACCGTACCGCAGGGTGGCAACGACGAAGCCGGCCACATGCTGCAAAGCCTGGCCCGCATGCAAGAGCGCTTGGCACAAACCGTGGGCTCGGTGCGCCTCAATGCCGAGCAAGTGGCCACCGCCAGTGGCGAAATCGCCATGGGCAACGCCGACCTGAGCCAGCGCACCGAAGAGCAAGCCTCGGCGCTGCAGCAGACCTCGGCCACGATGAACCAACTGGGCAGCACCGTGCGCGGCAACGCCGATAGCGCCCGCCAAGCCGACCAACTGGCCGCCAGCGCCAGCGCTGCCGCCCGCAATGGCGGCGCGGTGGTGGCGCAAGTGGTGAGCACCATGCAAGGCATCAGCGAATCGAGCCGCCGCATTGCCGACATCAACAGCGTCATCGATGGCATCGCCTTCCAGACCAACATCTTGGCGCTGAACGCAGCCGTCGAAGCCGCCCGTGCCGGTGAGCAAGGGCGCGGCTTTGCCGTGGTGGCCAGCGAGGTGCGCAGCTTGGCGCAGCGCAGCGCCGACGCGGCCAAGGAGATCAAAACCTTGATCACGCGCAGCGTGGAGCAGGTTGAGACCGGCGAACAGCAGGTCAGCGCCGCCGGTGCCGCGATGGACAGCTTGGTGCAGTCCATCCAGCGCGTGACCGACATCGTGGCCGAGATCAGCGTGGCCAGCAAAGAGCAGGCCGACGGCGTTCAGCAGGTCGAGCAGGCGGTGCACCAAATGGACAACGTGACGCAGCAGAACGCCGCGCTGGTCGAAGAAAGCGCTGCAGCGGCCGAGAGCCTGCGCCAGCAAGCGCAAGCGCTGGTGACCTCGGTGGCCGGCTTCAAGTTGAGTGCGAGCGCGGCCCACACCGTCAGCAAAGCCCCGGCCACCCCGAAGCGCCGGCCCAGCGCCGCAACCGCGCCCTCCTCAGCGGCACACCGTGCACCCGCCCCCAAAGCCGCGGCGGCGCCGTCCCCGAAGGCTGCACCCACCCCAGCGCCGACGCCCGCGCCAGCGCCGGTCAGTGACGAGTGGGAAAGCTTCTGAGCTGATGCACCAGGGGCCCAGCGCGCACTGACGGCGCGGCGCCGGGCCCCCGGCCCAAACGGGCCGTCCCGCGCTGTTGCATTTCGTCATGCCCGGTACACGGGCTGTCGCAGGGCGGGTGCCCAAGGGGCGACGGCCTCTCTACAGTGCCGCCCATGAGTCCCGCACCGCGCATCCCCTCTTTCATCACCGACCCCGTATGGCGCGAACGCCTGACGCGCTGGTGGGTGCGATCCGTGCGCTGGTTCCATGCCTATGCAGGCTGGCTGGTGGGCATCAGCTGGTGGCGCTTTGCGGCTTACGCGCTAGTGCTGTGGCTGGGCCTGCAGCTGGTGCTGAACCTGCCGCCGTTCACCTGGAAGTTCACCGAGCACGTGGTGAGCGAGCGCACCGAACCGCTGCCGCTGCCCCGCCGTGTGGCGCTGCCACGCCCGCCGCAAACCGACGAACCGCCCGAGCCTCCCGCAGCGGCCGAGCCCGCTGAAGCCGCCGACACCCCGGCCTCCGCCGCCGGTGACCCGCGCAAGAACATGACGGTGCAGATCGACGAGACCGGCGTGCGCATCCGCCCCCGCAGCGGCGGCGGCGACGGTCCCACCGTGGATATCAGCCCTGCCGGCGTGACGGTGGTCCCCCCGGGGGCTAGCGCACCCGTGGTCGACATCCGCGTGCCCAAAGGCTTGCAAGCCCAGATCGAGCGCGAGATCGCCCGCGAAGTGGCCAACGCGGCCCGCGAGGACGCCTCTGCCGCCCGTGAAGCGGCAGAAGCCGAGCGCGCCGCGCTGCGTGACAAGCTCAACGCCGAGCGCGAACGCATCCGCGAACTGGAAGCCACCAAACGTGAGTTGGAGGCCACCAAGCGCGAGTTGGAGGCAGAGCACCGCGCGCTGGAGGACAGCCTGCGCAGCGCCAACCAGCACACCACCCAGCGCGTGCGGGTCATCAAGTTCGGCGAGTTCCTGGAAGATCTGGCGCTGCTGTTCATCTTGGCCAGCGCCCTCATCAAGGCCACCTACAAGGGCCGCAAAGAGGCCGAGGCCAAAGCCGCCGCCGCTGAAGAGAACGCCGAGGCCGAAGCCCTCAAACGCCAGCTGGTGGAGGCACGGCTGCAAACCATGCAAGCGCAGGTGGAACCGCACTTCCTGTTCAACACGCTGGCCAGCATCGACCACCTGATCGAAATCGATCCGGTGCGCGCCAGCCAGATGCAGAAGAACCTGATCGCCCTGTTGCGCGCCAGCATGCCCACCATGCGCGAGGCCAACGGCCAGAACCGCCTGCGTGACCTCAAAAAGGAGCTGGCCGTGGTGCGCCCCTACCTGGAGATCTTGTCGGTGCGCATGGAGGAGCGGCTGCAGTGGCACATCGACGTGCCCGACGGGCTGCTGAGCGCCGAGTTCCCGCCCATGATCATCCAAGGCCTGGTCGAGAACGCCATCAAGCACGGCCTGGAGCCCAAGCCCGAAGGCGGCAGCCTGACGGTGGCGGCCCGCATCGAGCACGGCGACTTGGTGGTGGAGGTGGCCGACACGGGCTTAGGGTTCGGCCGCGCCGCCACCGCCGGCACCGGCGTGGGCCTGGCCAACACCCGCGAACGCTTGCAACTGCTGTACGGCGCCAAAGGCAGCCTGACCGTGGCGGCCAACCAGCCCAGCGGCACCCTGATCCGCATCCAAGTGCCTTACAGCACCAACCACGGGGCTGCAGCAGCCCCCAGCACCGGAGCCTGAGCCATGTACACCTTCTTCAAATGGGCCTTCTGGATCGCCGTGGCCACCCTGGTGGCCAGCATGGCCCTGGGCGGCTGGTTGGCACACGAGGTGCTGAACGCCGCCGGAGGCAGCGATTGGCAAGTGGTGCTGGATGACGACACCGTGTTCGACGTCGGCAGCAGCCAAGTGGCGCTGGGCTTGGGCAGCGTGCTGGTGGCCTTGGTGCTGGGCGTGCTGGTGATCGTGATCGTGCCCCTGGTGCTGATCGTCGGGGTGGGCGTGCCGCTGCTGGCCGTGCTGTGCAGCTTGGGCGGGGTGTTGCTGGCCCTGGCCGGGGTGATGGCCTTGCTGTTCGCCCCGCTGCTGCTGCCGGTGTTGCTGGTGTGGTGGCTGGCACGCCGCAAACCCGTGCCCCGGGCAGGCGTTCAGGCCCCTAAAGTGGCGCCCAGTTTCTGAGTGCCCCCAGGTCTGGGCTGGGCTGCGCTCAGCCCGCCCCCAGCGGGGGGTTACGGGTGCCGGGCAAAGCCCGTTCACCCTCAGAGGAGTTGAACCATGCCCGTGCGCGCCGTGTTGGCCGATGACGAACGTTTGATGCGCGAGCAGCTGCGCGCCCGGCTGGCCGAGGTCTGGCCCGATCTGGAAATCGTGGCCGAGGCCAAGAACGGCCTGGAAGCCGTGGAGCTCACCAAGCTGCACAAGCCTGATGTGTGCCTGCTCGACATCCGCATGCCCGGCCTGACCGGCGTGGAAGCCGCCAAGCAAATCATCCAGTTGCCCGAAGACGAAGACGAGTGGCCGGTGCCTGAGATCGTGTTCATCACCGCCTACGACCAGTACGCGGTGGAGGCCTTCGAACAAGGCGTGGCCGATTACGTGCTCAAACCCGCCGAGCGCGAGCGCCTGGCACTCACTGCCGAGCGCATCCAAAAGCGCTTGGCCGCGCGCACCAGCAACGAGGCCCCGAGCGACGCTGGCAGCGTCACCATCCCACCCATGCAACAGCTGCTGCAACGCCTGAGTCAGTCGGTCACCGGCGTGGCGCCGCGCCACCTGGAGTGGATCCAGGCCAGCGTGGGCCAAGAGATCCGCATGATCCCGGTGACCGACGTGCTGTTCTTCATCAGCGACGAGAAGTACACCCGGGTGCAGACCGAAAGCGTGGAAGCGCTCATCCGCAAGCCCATCAAAGAGCTGGTGGACGAACTCGACCCGCACCTGTTCTGGCAAATCCACCGCAGCACCCTGGTGAATGTGAAGGCCATCGCCGGCATTAGCCGCGATTTCCGAGGCCGCCAACTGGTGGCCGTGCGTGGCGCACCTGACAAGCTCGAGGTCAGTCGCAGCTACACGCACCTGTTCAAGGGCATGTGAGCGTCGGGCTGGCGCCCGACTTCAAGCCTGCTTGAGCAGTGCCAGGTGCGCCCGACCGCGTCGCGACGACAGCACCTGAGCACCTGACGACTCCGCCGCTCCCGACCCGACGACCTCGGCCTCCAAGCGGGCGCCGCTCCAGAGCACGATGTCGTTGCAGCGCACGCGCCCGCGCACCACCGCGCTGGCGAACACGGTGAGGCGGCCGCGCACCACCAAGTCGCCATCGAAGCTGCCGCGAAGCTGGGCGTGATCGCAGTGGAGTTCGCCCCGCATCACCCCGCTGCGACCTTGCACAAAGTTGTGCAGGTGCAGCCGCCCGGTGAGCTCGCCATCGAGCTTGACGCTGCCGGCGCGCAACGGCTCACTCAGGTGAAGCTGCAAGCCCGCGCTGATGCTGAGTTGCGCGGTGTCGGCACTGCCGCATGGCGCCGGGGCTGCCGCCCACAAGCCAGAGAGATCAATCGCTGCCGCATTGATGGGGGTAGCTTCTGGGGTGCGCAAGCGCTGAAACAAGGCCATGCCAATCTCCGTGGAAGGGAGGACATAGCGTGGCAGCCACGCCAGCACAGATGTTGCAAACGGCTTCGAAGCGGCCTGAGAAACACCAGCTGGCGACCAACGCTGGCGCTTACACACCACTGGCAACGGCTGCTTACGGCGTCCTTCAGCCGCCCAAGGCGGCCAGGCGCTTGCGGGCGTCGTCTGCCGCCTTGCCCTCGCTCACCAGCAGCAAGAACTGCTTGTAGCTGGCGCGCGCCTTGGGCAAGTCGCCCTTGGCTTGGTAAGCCTGCCCCAACCGGTAATGGGCCCGACTCTTTGGGTCGAGCTGCAGCGAGCGCTCGAGCGCGGCGATGGCCGCATCGGTTTGCGACTGCGCCAGCAGCGATCGGCCCAGCCCCAGTTGGGCGGCCGAAGCCGCTGTCCCACTGGGCTCCAGCACCAGCGAGCGCTCAAACACCTTTTGTGCGCGGGCGGCTTGCTCCGCTTCCAACAGTGCAAAGCCCAAGGTCTGGGTGCTGGTATTCAAAGCCTGCACCAGCTCGACGTCGGCACCGGGCTTGATGCCGGCCAGCAGCGCCTCGGCCTGCGGGAACTCCTTTTCGTAAACGTGGGCCTCGGCACGCAGCAGCTGGCCACGAGGCGCATCGATGCGGGCGAAGTCGTCGGCGTTCTGGAACGCTTTACGGACGCTACCGCCCACGATGCCCGGCGCCATCAGGTAGAACTGGTTGAGATCGCGGCGCATGGCGAAGTTGTTGGGCTCCAGCTCCACGGCCTTCGAGAATGCATCCTTGATGCGACCTGCCAGCTTCATGCCAGCGGTCACGCCGCTGGAGGTGGCGGCCTGACCGTACAGCGCCCCCAAGGCACTGTGGCACCGCGCACTTTGCGGCATGGCGGCCACGCAGGCCTCAGCCCGTGCAATCAAGTCCGCACGCTGCCCGGCATGGCTGCCACTGCTGCGCACCCAGTACCAAAGCGCCACATCATCCTTGGGGTTTTGCACCGCCCTCGCCTTGGCCATGGCGTGTATCTCGGTGAACTGGCGGGCTTTGCTCAACGCTGCGAAGTCAGCGTCGGTGCTTTGAGCGAATGCAGGGGCGCTGGCCATCAGCAGGGCCAACAAGGCGGGGCGAAATTGGGGCATGGGTGACGGGCTCTCGGGGAAGTCAAAGAGACAAGGGCTGCAGACCGGGCACCAACGCTTGTGGCGGGCGCACGGCGGACTGTGCACGGCCAGGACCATGGCAGCGCACAGCTTGCGACGCATTGCGAAGACAGGGTGGCCAAGTGCGATGGTGCGGCACCGTTCAGCCCTCTCAGTGCCAACGCCAGGGCACGCACACCATGAACTTGTGGCCAGTGCCACACGGTCTGTCACGGCCGGGATCACAAACTGTGACAACATCGACCGGCCCATGTCGGCCGTCGGAGGTTCGCTTGAAGACGAAGACCCGCATCTGGACCCTGCCCATTGGTTCGGCCTTGTTGTTTGCGCTGGGGATCACCCTGCTGCTGGTGATGTCAGCGCGCACTTCGGCCGACATCCGTGCCATCGGCGCGGTGGACTACCCCTACATGGACAAGACCACCCGCTTCGACCGCGAGCTCGAGGCGATGGTGGGACTCATCCAGTCGGCCGTGGCCGAAGGCGACGCCAAACGTTTGGAGGAGGCCGGGCAGAAGGCCCAATCGGCCCAAGCGCTGCTCAAAGAGTTGGAGAGTTTGCCCGTCAACGAGGCCACGTCGCGCAAGCTGCGCACAGCCTTCGACGCTTACAACCAAAGTGCCACCTTGGCTGCCCAAGTGCTGCTGGGCGTCAAAGAGGGTGACCCCTCCAAAGCCATCCCGGCCATGCAAACCGCCTTGAGCACGCTGCAAGCCACCTTGAAGGAAGCACGCGGCCTCGCGCAAACCGGCTTTGACGACCGTTTGCAAGCAGCCGGTGCCGGCGTGAGCGCGGGCGTGTGGGTCACCGTGGCCCTGGGGGTGGTGGTGGTGGCAGGGCTCTTCTTGGCCAGCTACTTGGTGATCGGCAGTGTGTGGCGCCAACTGGGCGGCGAGCCGGAGTACGCCCGCCAAGTGATGCACGGCATGGCCGCCGGCGACCTGTCGCAAGACATCGACGTGGCGCCGGGCGCCGAGAACAGCCTGCTGGCTGCGGTGCAAGAGATGGCGCGCGGACTCGAGAAGATCGTGAGCGAGGTGCGCCAAGGTACCGAATCCATCACCACAGCCTCGCAAGAGATTGCGGTGGGCAATCAAGACCTGTCGGTGCGCACGGAGAAGCAGGCCGGCTCACTGGAGCAAACCTCGTCGAGCTTGCGCACGCTCACCGATGCGGTGCGACAAAGCGCCGACTCATCGCGCCAGGCCAACCAGTTGGCGGGCTCGGCCACCGAGGTGGCGCGCCGGGGCGGCGCCGTGGTGGGCGATGTGGTGAGCACCATGAACGAGATCAACGCCAGCTCGAAGAAGATCGCCGACATCATTGGTGTGATCGATGGCATCGCCTTCCAAACCAACATCCTGGCGCTGAACGCCGCTGTGGAAGCCGCCCGCGCTGGCGAGCAAGGTCGCGGCTTTGCGGTGGTCGCGGGTGAGGTGCGAAGCTTGGCGCAGCGCAGTGCCGATGCGGCGCGCGAGATCAAGAGCCTGATCGTGGCCAGCGTCGAGCGGGTGGAGTCCGGCAGTCGGCTGGTTCAACAGGCCGGCAGCACGATGGACGAAATCGTCTCCAGCGTGCAGCGCGTGACCGACATCATTGGCGAGATCACGGCCGCCACCAGCGAGCAAAGCGAGGGCATCGGCCAAGTGAACGAGGCGATCCACCAAATCGACCAGATGACGCAGCAAAACGCCGCGCTGGTGGAGGAAGCGGCGGCTGCAGCCTCCAGCCTGGAACAGCAAGCCCACGGCTTGCAGCAGGCGGTGTCGGCATTCCGCACGCGCTGAGCCGGCAGAGGAACAAGGCGGCGCAGGTGCAACCCGCGCCGCCGGTTAAAGCCAGGTCAATCGAGCGACAAAACGACCTTGACGCTGCCGTCCACCGCGCCTTTGTCGATGTAGCCAATGGCGTCGACGTTGGCGGCCACGAAGCGCTTCACGTCAGCCGCCGAGGCGATTTCCTTGGGGGGTGTGGCCTTGCCTGAGAAGGCCAGCCGCGCCCAAGTGGCCTTGACCTGCGAGCTGGTGCGACCGGCGGCCTTGGTATAGAACTGGTCGCGTGCGGCATTGCCTTCCGGCAAGTCCACCGCCTGTGACAGGCCACCCGGCAAGGTGTTGGTCTTGCCCATGAACAACGAGGCCACTTGGTCAGCTGTCAGGCCGCTGGCGCTGCTTTTGGGGTTCACGATCACGGCCACTTGCGCGTGCGCGGCGCCCATGGCCGCGCACAGGCCGACAACTGCCAACAAGCCACGCAATGAGGTGCTGGTACGCATGTCAGTTCTCCTCAAAAGACGACGTCGTAGGCCACGCTGAGCACGCGGGCCTTGCCGGAGAACGTCGGCACCGTCCTGTCCTTGACTTGGTCAACTTGGACCTTCAGCGCACCGCCCTTGTGCACGTCGTACCGCAGTGCAAGGGTGCGGGTGTCGAGTTTGACCGGCGTGTAGATATCAAAGCGGGTTTTCTCCTTGTAGCCACTCAGACCCCCTGTGACGGTGAAGGCGCCGAACTGACGCCCCAAGGTGACCAGGAAGAAGTTCGCGTCGTAGCCCACCGCATCCATGCGGCTGGCTTTGCCCAGTTCGCTGCGCAGTTGCCAGGCGTCCCAGTCGCCGTTGAGCCCCAGACCAAAGAAGTCCTGGCTGGCCTTGGTCTTGCCGTTGTACAGCTCGTTCAGCAGACCCGTGGTTTGGTCGCGCGACTGGAACTTGGTGCGCGTGTAGCTGAGCCGCCCGGTGAACCAATCCTGGCTCACCTCCAGCGAGGCACCCCGCACACCCGACCACTTGATCTCCACCGCATCGGGGCCGAACAAAGTCGAGTAGGGGTTATCGCGGCTCTTTTCGCTGCCCGCGTAGACATCGGCTCGCACCGACCAATCACCCAGGTTGCGGGTGGTGCTGAGGCTGGCCCCGTTGTAATTGACGATGTCCCAACCGTACACATCCGGCGAGGGACGGATGGTGTTGTAGGCAAAACCGACATCCTGGAAGTCGGAGTAGTAGTACAGCGGCAAGCGCTTCCGCCCCACTTGCAGCTTCCACTCAGGGCTGGGCGCCCAGGTGACATAGGCCCACTCGAGGTTCAGGTGTTGGTCCTTGAGGGTGCGGGCGGTGACCTGCGCCGTGGCCGACCACTGGCGGTTGAAGGTGTAGTCGCCCTGCACACCAGCCCGGCTTTCGCGGTTCAACGCCAGCTTGTCCGTGTAGACCGCGCCGTGGCCCCAATCAGCGATGTAGCGCGTGCATGCGGCGTTGTACTTGTCGGCCAACGCGTCAGTCTGCTGGCAGCTGCCGCCGGTCTGGCCTGCCACCAAGGAGGCAAAACCACTGACCTTCAAACCCTCGGCGGCCGCAGCGCCACCGACCAATCCAGCCGCCAGACCGATCCAAACCGAGCGGGCCAATGCCCATGATCCTGTGTTGCTCAAGCGTGTCCTCATCGATTTCTCCAAGGGTTGAGCGCTGCCCCGCAGGATGCGGTGCAACAAACTGTTTATAGCGCCGGACCGTGATGCGACGCCACTTTGTGTGGCGTGCAGGCGTGCGCGTTCGCACGCCTCGCACAGCGCGCCATGGCAAGGCTTGATGGCGCTCGTTCCTGCGGAAGCGCGATGGGACGCGTTACGTGTTGTTTCGGGTGTTGTTGCCTGCGTGTTTGTCCCATCCTGAAACCCGGCGTAACCCACCACACTCGGCTCCCCTCCAGCCTGTTGCGCAGTCGGCTGGCCTTTGGTGCGGCGCCCCGATCCACCCACCCCAAAGCAGTACCGCACGGCAGCGCCGCTTGTTCCCGCAAGGAGATCTGGCGATGAGACGCAAGGCAGTTGGACCCCGTTCCCTTTGGAAGCACGCCCTGGGCGGCGCTGCGCTGTGCCTGGCATTGGGCAGCGCACCGAGCACCGCCCTGGC
>CAZAIR010000050.1:0-14492 GCA_964485225.1 uncultured Burkholderiaceae bacterium | reverse complement strand
GCCGCAGTGGGCCGTCACGCCCGGCCAGAGCGCGGTGCTGTACGACGGCGACGTGTGTTTGGGCGGCGCCGTCATCACCCAGGCCGAGCCGCTGGCCGCATGACCATCGGCGCCACCGCCCACCGCGCTTAGGCTTCGCGCCGTGACAGCCCAGCGCCGCCCCTGGCTCGACCGCCTGGTTGAGCCCTCCTTCGCCCTGCGGGGCGCGGCGCTGGCCATTGCGCTGCTGGAGCTGCGCGCACTGTTGTCAGCCTTGGCCGGCGCGGCCACCGAGCCGTATGACGGGCTGATCAACCAGCTGTGGCAACTGGTGGGCGGCGGCGCCCGCGACCTGGCCCCGCTGCTGCTCAGCGTGGCGCTGATGCTGCTCACCGGCTGGGGCGTGTGGCGGCTGGCGCGCCAGCAGCACATCGACCAGCCCCCACCCCGCGCCTGGGCTTGGCTGCTGGCGCTGGACCTGCTGGCCTTCGCCGTCACGCCCGGCCTGGCGTTTTTGGTCACCGTGCTGGCCGGCGTGCTGCTCACCGCGCGCGCCGCGCTGGCCTTCACCGTGCTGCAGGTGCTGCTGGCCATGACCCTGTTTGCCGTGCTGCCCACCGAGGCCCAGCGCCTGGAGCAAGCCCAAGGCCTGACCGGCGCCCTGCTCACCCACAGCATGTTCATGCTGGCGCTGCACGGCCTGGGCTTTGGCTTGGGGCGATTGACCGCCGCGCAAACCGACAAGCGCCGCTGGCTGCAAGCCGTGCTGGCCGAGCGCATGAGCACCGAGCAGCTGCACGATGAGCAGCTGCGCTACGGCGAACGCCTGGTGATCGCCCGCGAGCTGCACGACCTCATGGGGCACCACCTGACCGCGCTGAATCTGCAGCTGCAGCTGGGCGAGGCACTGCTGGCGCGCAGCCAGGGCGAGGCCGCGGCCGGGGCTCTGGCCAAAGCCCGCGGCGTGGCAGAACAGCTGCTGGCCGATGTGCGCGAAGCCGTGAGCGCGCAGCGCGCCGAGGCCCGCATCGACCTCTCGGCCGCGCTACAGGTGCTGGCCACCGCCATCGACAGCCCGCGCATCGAACTCGACCTCGACCCCGAGGCCGCCCGCAACCTCGCCCCGCGCAGCGCGCAAGCCTTGCTGCGCTGCGTGCAAGAGTCGGTGACCAACTGCGTGCGCCACGCCCGCGCCCGCCACCTGCAGATCAGCCTGCAGCGCGACGGCGAGCAGATCGTCGTGACCGTGCAAGACGACGGCGTGGGCCAAGCCAAGCTCAGCCCCGGCAACGGCCTGAGCGGCATGCGCGAGCGCCTGAGCGAGCTGGGCGGCAGCCTGGCCATCCAACCGCAGCAACCGGGCTTCCGCATCGAGATGCGTTGCCCCCGAGACCTGGAGAGAGCCCCATGAGCACCGCCACACCCGTCATCCGCGTCCTGTTGGTCGAAGACCAGCAACTGGTCCGCGAAGGCCTCAAAGGCCTGCTCGCCCTGTGCCCCGACATCCAGCTGGTGGGCGAGGCTGAAGACGGCGCGCAGGCGCTGGGCCTGATCCAGGCCAACCCGCCCGACGTGGTGCTGAGCGACATGCGCATGCCGCGCCTGGATGGCATCGGCCTCATCCGCGCGCTGGCCGCCCGTGCATTGGCCGTGCCGGTGGTGCTGCTCACCACCTTTGACGACCGCGAAGCCTTCGACGAAGCCGCCCGCGCCGGCGCCCGCGGCTTTCTGCTCAAGGCCATCAGCGTGGACACCCTGGCCCAAGCCCTGCGCGAAGTGGCCGCTGGCGGTCTGGCGCTGCGCCCCGGCCTGACCGAGCGCGCCACCCGCCCCGGCGCCAGCGAGCGCGCTTTTGAGGGCCTGCCCGACCCCGAACAGCTCAGCCCCAAGGAGCTGCAGGTGCTGCGCCTGGTGGCCAGCGGACGCAGCAACACCGAAATCGCCACCCTGCTGGGCAACAGCGAGGGCGTGATCAAGAACCACTGCTCGGCCATCTTCGCCAAGATGGGCGTGCGCGATCGCACGCAAGCGGTGCTGCGGGCGATCGACCTGGGCTGGATCTGACGCGGGGGCTTACTGCCCCTTGAACAGTCCCTGGAACTGCCGCGACACCGGCAGCTTTTCCGGGCGTCCCTTCAGCGTCAGCACCATGTTGTTTTCGTCCACGCGCACCGCGCTGGCGATGTGGCGGCTGTTGACCAGCACCGAGCGGTGCACCTGCCAAAACACCTCGGCATCCAGGCCCGCCAGCAGCTCTTTGAGCGGCGTGCGGATCAGCGCCTCTTGGTCGGCCGTGACCACGCGCGTGTAGCGGGTGTCGCTCTCGAAGAACACCACCTCGTCAGGCGCGATCAGCTTGATCTCCTTGCCCACGCTGGCTTGGATCGGGCGCATCCGCTGCTGGCGCGGCAGCAGCGACTGCAGCAGCGCGCCCAGGTCAGGGGCGCCCGGGGCGGGTTGCGCGCTCTGGGCCTGGCGCGCCTTCACCTTGTCGATGGCCCGCAGCAGCCGCGCGTCGTCCAGCGGCTTGAGCACGTAATCGATCGCGCCGGCATCGAAGGCGGCCAAAGCGTGGTCGTCAAAGGCAGTCACGAACACCACCTGCGGCGGCGAGGCGAGCTGGCTGGCGCGCCGGGCCACGTCCAGGCCGGTCAGGCCCGGCATGCGGATGTCCAGAAAGGCCACGGCAGGTTCGTGCGCCAACAGCTCGTCCCACGCATCCACGCCGTTCACGGCCACGGCCACCACCTGGGCCTGTGGCCACAGCTTGGCCAGCGCGGCCTTCATCTGTTCGCGCGGACCTTCTTCGTCGTCGGCAATCAACACGGTGCAGGGGTTCATAGCGGGGTCTCGATGAGCACGTCAGAGCGGCAGCCGCTGCCATCGGGGTGCAGCGGCGTGAGGGTGAGCACAGCGCGCTCGCCGTACAGCTGGCGGAAGCGGTCGCGGGTGTTGGTCAGGCCCAAGCCGGGCTTGAAGGGCTGGGGCAGGCCGGCGCCTTCGTCCTCCACCCGCAGCAGCACGCGGCCATCCGGCTGCAGCTGGCTGATGAGGCGCACAGCGGCGCCACGCAAGGCCGGCTCAACGCCGTGGGTGATGGCGTTCTCGGCCAGCGTGAGCACGCTGCCGGGCGGCACCAGCACGCTGTCCAGCGCGGGGTCGTGGGTGATCTCCCACTGCAGCCGCTCACCCAAGCGCGCTTGCATGATGCCGAGGTAGTTCCGCACCAGCGCCCACTCCTGCACCAGCGGCTGGCTCTCGCGCTCGAACATCGGCAAGGTGGCGCGCAGGTACGCGTTCAAGTCTTTCAGCAGCGGCGCGGCGCGCGGGTCGGCGGTTTGCACCCAGTGGGTGAGGCTGGCCAGGGTGTTAAACAAAAAGTGCGGGTGAATCTGCGCCGTCGCCAAGCGTCGCGTGAGGGCCAGTTGCTGCTGCTGGTCGGCCAGCTCTCGAAGACGGGATTCGATCTGCGCCACCCGGAACAGCACCAACAACAGCCAGGTGGTCATCGCGAAGCTGTAAATCGCCAAGCAGCCGTACAGGATCCCGAGCGCCCAGTCGCGCTCCATCCGTACCAAGCCCAAGCCCAAGCCCAACACGAGACCGAAGGCGGCGCCCCCGTAACCCGCCTTGGCCAGGCTTCTACGCGAGGGGTAGCGCCACAGCCACTGCGCCACTTTCAGCACTGCCCAAGCCACCGCCAAGCCCACGGCCAGCGCCAAGGCCCCCCACCGCATGGGCAGGTGCCCAGCCGTCACAGCCAGCAAGATGATGACGTTGACGTAGAGGTAGGAATCGATCGCCTCCGGCCAGGGTTGCTGACCCGCAATGGCGAGTTCCTCTGGCGTGAAGATGCGCCGCGGCCCGGGGACGAGCCACTGGCGCCAATCTCGCCACCAAGGCAAATGGGTGAGGTGGGCGGGGGTATCAAGCAGCGACATGGCCAACAGTCTAGGCAGCACCTGGGGCCAACAGGCCCCTGGTGCGGCGAATGGCGGGCTTCAGGCGATGAGCTGCCCGTTGCGGAACACCGCCAGCGTGCCCGGCGGCAGCGCCACCCAAGGCTCGTCAGGGGTCAAGGGCTCGGTGGCCACAATGGCCACGCAGTCGGCCGGCGTGGTGTGCTGGGCAAAGTCCACGCTCAGGTCGTCATCGGCCAAACGCGCCGCGCCAAAGGGGTGGCGCCGCTCCAGGTAGTGCAGCTTGGTGGAAGCATGCGCCCACAGCGCTTGCCCGTTGCTCAGCAACAGGTTGAAGGTGCCACGCGCATGCAGCTGTGGCAGCAGCTCGCGCAGCGTCAGCGTCAGCTCGTCGATGCTGGGCACTTGGCAGTGCGCCTTGGCCAACTCCTGCATCAGCCAGCAAAACGCGTGCTCGCTGTCGGTGTCGCCCACCGGCCGGAAGGCGCCGTGCAGGCGCGGGCGGAAGTCCTTCAAATCACCGTTGTGCGCCGCCACCCAGTAGCGGCCCCACAGCTCGCGGCTGAAGGGGTGGCTGTTCTCCAGCGCCACGCGACCCTGCGTGGCCTTGCGGATGTGCGCGATCACCACCTCGCTGCGCACCGGGTAGCGCTTGATGGCCTCGGCCAGCACCGAGTCCTTGGCACTGCTGGGGTCCACAAACAAACGCAGGCCTTTGCCCTCGAAGAAGGCGATGCCGAAGCCATCTGGGTGATCCCCTGCGCGCGCACTCAGGCCCGCGAAGCTGAACATCACGTCGGTCGGGGTGTTGGCATTCATGCCCAGCAACTGACACATGCGACGGTCCCTCAGGTGGTCAGGATGCGCCACAAACCGCGCACCCCCACCAAGTTGCCGGGGTTGCTGGTCTCGTCCAGCACGCCCTGCATGCGTTGCACCAAGCGCGGGCTGCGCCGGGCGCGCCAAATCAGCAAGTCCAGGAACCACGGCGTGGCATTCACCGCATTGGCCCTTTCGTACATGCGGAACTTGGGCGCCAACGCCAGCAAAGCCGCCTCGTAGGCGCTGCGCACCTGCGCGTCATCCGTCGCAGTCGGCGCACGCTGCGCTGCCGGCGCCAGCGCCAGCAACGCATCGGCCGCCGCCATACCTGTCTGCATCGCTTTACCGATGCCTTCGCCCGTGAAGGTGTAGGTGCTGCCCGCGGCCTCGCCCACCACCATCAAGCCCGGTCGTGTGTAACGCGCGCCTTCCAAGGTGCAGCGCAGCGGGGCGCCTTTGAGCTCGCCCAACAGCGTGCCCTCACGCATCAAGGCCGCAGCAGGCGGGTAATCGGCCACAAAGGCGTCAAACAAACGGCGCAAGTTGGGGGCAGACTTTTGTCCCTTCCCGTCCACCGCGCTGTAGGCCTCTGTCACCCCGGCGCCGATGTTGAACGTCCCATCCGGCCCCGGGAAGATCCAGCCATACCCCGGCCGCACCGCCCGCGAGCAAACCACTTCCAAGCCGGTGATACGGCCCACCATGCTGGGCGCCTTCACATAGCCGCGCAAGGCCACGCCGCTGGGCGTGTGGCGGGTGCACATGCCGGCTGCCTGTAGCGCCTTGGGCACCGCCCCAGTCGCCAACAGCACCCAGGGTGCACGCACCTCTTGCTCGACATCGCCCACCGTGATCCGGGCGCCAACCACGCGCCCGTCTTCCTCGATCGGCGCCTCAAACCGCGCCTGCAGGAAGCGCGCCCCCGCGGCCTGGGCTGCGCCCAGCAGCAGCGCATCCAGCTGCTGCCGCGGCAACACACTCAAGCGCCCCGGCACATCCACATGCCCACCGCCCGGCGCCACACAGCGCACATGCGGCACCGCCTTGGCCAAACCCATCACACGGTCCAACAAGCCCAGCCGACTCAGTGCTTGGTGCGCATCAGGGATCAAACCGTCGCCACACACCTTGTCCCGCCCCTGAGGGTGCTGGTCGATCTGCAGCACGCGCAAACCGGCCAGAGCCAGCACATGGGCAGCGGCGCTGCCGGCTGGGCCGGCGCCGATGACCAAGACATCACATCCAGCGTCCACCGTCGGTCATCCCTTGCATGTTTGTTGGACAGTCATTTTCCCAATGAAAAAGGCCCCGCGAGCGGGGCCTTGAGGGATCAACCTGACATCAGGGCAGCATAAGGCGACGACCCACAGTCAGCATTCAAGCCATTCAAGCTGGCATGTGCTTGGCCAAGACACCGGCCATACGATTGGCCCAATCGATATCGTTTTCCCTCCTGATCCATCCGTGCCCTTCACCGGCATAAGCAACCCATTCAACTTCGACACCATTGGAGCGCAGCGCATCGCGCATACGCTCGCCGTGCACCAGAGGAACTCGGCGGTCACTCGTGCCATATGCCATCAAGACAGGTACTTTGAACTCACTAGCCCGCTTCAACGGCGAAACGCTATCGAGTAATGCCTTGTCTTTTTCGGGGTCACCCAACATGACGGGGATGGTGTAGCGCTCGGCCACGCTGCCGGACGTGTCACCCCATGCAACCGTGATCAAGCCAGGGTCCGTAACGCCGATCCAGTTGATGGCGCAACGCCACAACTTGGGATCGCGAATTGGTCCCATCATGGCAGCGTAGCCACCATAGCTGGCTCCAGCGATGCACAGACGCGCAGGATCAGCAATGCCTTCCTTCACGAGATGCAAGGCACCATCGGTAATGTCATCCTGCATGGACAAGCCCCACTGCTTGTACGAAGCGCGGTGGAACTTTTGGCCAAAACCCGTGCTGCCACGCGGAGCAGGCATTAAAACTGCGTAGCCCCTTGATGCCAAGAATTGAACGAGGGGATCAAAGCGCCAGCCGATTGCCCGTACCCAAGGGCCACCGTAATGCATAACGATCAAAGGAAGCTTTTCCGCTTTGACACCTTTGGGCAGGGTGAGCATGGCAGGGATAGAAAGACCATCACGCGCGGTGTAACGGAAGAACTGGGTTGAGGCCATTTCCTCGCTGGGCAACCAGGGACGTGCCGAACCGATACTCACCAGTCCCTTGGTCTTCTGGTCGTACAGGAAGAAGCTGCCAGCCTCGGTATCACCACTGACCGTAACCAGGATCTTTTGCGCTGCCGATTTCAGGTTCCGACTGAAACCCACAGTCTGATTCGGAAAGACCTGCTCCAGGCCGCGCTGCATCGCATCATGTTCCGGCGAAAACCAAGCGATGGCGGGGCGTGAAGCTTCGTAGCGAACACCAAGCACGTCGCCCGCCTCGTTGGTGATGGCCCCATCAATATCAAAAGACTTGAGTGCTGCCACCGCCTCTGCATCGATTACCCCTGTCTTGGTGTTCATCGAATAGAGGCCACGCGTGTCAGCACCGTGGGCATTCGCCAAGACGAGCAAGCTGCCGTCTGGAAGTACCCGCACCGGGTCAATCGGCGTTTCGAGAATGTCCCAGCGAGCCAGGGAGCGCCAGTCCTGTCCCTCACCGTCCCTGAACCAGAGCTGGAACGTGCGTTCGTCGCGGGTCACCACCACGCGCGCCACATCTTTGTCGTCAATCAGCCAAGTGCTTGCATCGCCAGGGGATCCCATGGTCAACAAGCTGTTGCGCCCAGTCTTGGTATTCAGGCGCTCCAACCGGGAATTGAAGCGTCGTTGCGCACCAGAGGAGCCGACCAGCACAATGATTTCATCCTCTGCCGTGGTTCGACCTTTGGCGAAGAACCCCGTGCCTGCTGGCATGAGTCGTTTGCCTTCGGACAAGAACCCACGCTCAGCCAGCTCCACGTACTCACCGCCATCTTTGTTGATGGCCATCAAGCCACTGCCCAATTGGTCAGCAGCAACCCGCTGCAAGTCAGTCACCCCAAAGACGATCCGTTGACTGTTGATCCACCGCGGAGCAACGACGTCGCCGTCGGAGAAATTCGTAATCTGCGTCGTCTTGTTGCTAGCCAAGTCGATGACGATCAAGTTACGACGCCCGTTGGCAGCAAAGCGCAAAGCAAGCAAAGCCTTGCCGTCTGGACTCAGGGCGACGCCGCTAAGCTGGGGCGGGCGATAGAACTGCTCCGTCGGTCGCAATGCCGCCTCCGACTTTGCAAAACTGGGAACGCTCGGCATCAACGCGACCGCCGCCGTGCCTTTCAAGACCTTGCGTCTTTGAACGCTAGACATGGATTTGAAACTCACACTGCACCTCAATGAAGAATGAAAAAGAGCCCGGCACTCGCGCGCCGGGCTCTTCCTAGATCAAGCCCAGTCCTAGGCTTACTGGAAGCGGTAGGTCATACCCACTTGGAAGAAACGGCCGCGGCTGTTGTACAACTCAGCAAAACCTTGCTGCGAGAAGTTGTTGTTCGTCGCATTGGTCGCCGAGAACGGAGGCTCCGCGTCCAGCAGGTTCTTCACTTGGAAGCTGAGGTCCAAGTTCTTGACACCACGCCAGTTGATACCAACGTCCAACTCACTGTAAGCGCCAACCTTACGCAGGCCACCTGCAGGCAACAGACCGAAGTTCTGCTTCGCAAACGTGGTGTCGTAGAAGCCACTGGTGGTGCGATACGCAGCACTCGCGGCCCACGGCCCCATTTCGGTGCTGGCACTCACGATGTTGCGCCAACGTGGCGTGTTGTAGGTCTCGTTGAACTCTGCCCAGGGGCTCGAAGAGGTCGTACGGCTTTGCTGCTTGCTGTAGTAAGTACCGGCAGCGCGCACCGTAACGTCACCCACGGGCGTCCCGCGGAAACGAACCCGCGAATCCAAATCAACACCAGCGGTGCGCGACTGTGCAAAGTTCTGCAGGTTCTGGAAGATGAACCAACGGGCCGTGGTGGTGTCGAAGCGCGTGAAACCTTGCTCGATAGCAGACAACAGGGTCGGCGTGGAGATGTTGTCCGACTTGTCGATTTGCCAAGCATCAACGGCAACGCTGAACGCGCCCTTTTCAGCAATGAAGCCCAAGTTGTAGGACTTACCTTGCTCCGGCTTGAGATCCGGATTGGAGCCGGTGATGCGGAAGGCGGGCTGACCAGCACATCCCGCGGGGAAGCCCAAAGCGCGGCACTGGTCTTCGGTCAGGTTGATCGCACCTTGTCCTGCGTTCGCGAACAGCTGTTTCAAGGTCGGCGCCTTGAACGACTCCGAATAAGAAGCACGCAATGCGAACTCAGGGATGACGGTCCACTTTGCACCAACCTTGGAACTCACGTTGCCCTTGGAGCCGTCGTATTTGTCATAGCGCGTCGCCAACTGCACTTCCACTGCCTTGGTGAAAGGGACCGACAACTCGATGAAAGCAGCCTTGGCAGCCAAGTCGGCCGAAACGGCCGATTGCTGGATGCTGCCGACCACCGTGCCAGCGATCTGGCGGGCATCAGGCGCATCAACCAAGGTTTCCTTCCACCACGACAAACCTGTCGCGAAGCGAGCTTGCTCGCCCAGCAACTTGAAGGCGTCACCACTCACCATGGCGTCAACCGAATCCTGCTTCGCCGAGCCCTTGCGAACTGGGCTCACCTTCAACCCAGCGATCACAGCCGGATCATTGGTCAAAACCGTCGGATCAATGAGGTTGTTACGCGTAGCGTTGTCATAGGCCGCGCGGTCATAGTAGTTACGGTCGGCGTTGGTGCTTTCGCTCTTCCCCGAAGAAGCAGCCACCTTGACATCGAAGTTACCAATCACGCCGTCCACGCCAACGTCGACGTTGTAGAAAGTCGTCGTTTTGTCGGTAATGCGTGGCCCGCCTTGCATAAACCGGCCAGCGTAGAAGCGACCATCCGGCAAACGGAAGTTGTCCGGCACCGGGTGAGCTTCGAAGTTGTCCTTCTGCTCAGAGCCCATCAAGCGGGCGTAAGCGGTGAAGTCTTTACCCAGCAACATCGTGCCGTTGAGCAAGCCACTCACACGGTCAGCGCCGTTGTAAGCGCTGAGCAAACTGGCGTTGAAATCGTAACGGCAGGTGTTGTTCACCGGGTTCAGGTTGGCTGGAGCACACGGACGAACCTGCGTGCCAGCGAACGCACCATTGGGGGCCAAGATATTGCCTTCTGGCGCAAAGCCCGAGCGGCCATCCAAGTTAAAGCCCGGAATGGGGCCGAATCGGCGGAAATCCACCGTCTTCGAGATGTCACGATCCTTGCGCAAGATTTTCTCGCGCTGGAACACGTCGATCGAGGCCAGCACGTTAAAGCCGTCGCGGTTCAGGTCGCCGTAGCCACCGGTCGCACTGGCGGACTTTTCTTCACCATCGCCACGGCTGCTTTGGCCGTACTGGACGGTAACGATGGCACCTTGGTAGTCCTTGCGAAGGATGAAGTTCACCACACCAGCCACAGCGTCGGCGCCGTAGATGGCCGAGCCGCCGTCTTTCAAGATCTCGATGCGATCAATGGCTTGAATGGGGATCTGGTTGATGTTGAAAGCCGCACCAGCGCCCGAAGCATCAGCCAACGGGTTGACGGGCACGCGCCGGCCATTCACCAGGACCAGGGTCTGACCGTCGCCGAGCCCGCGCAAGCGCGCACGCGCCGTGCCAGAACCACCCGGGCTGTTGGAAGAAATCTCACCAGCGTCTGAGATATCGAGCGCTGGGATCGACTTCATCAACTCATTGATCGAGGTGGCGCCGATGCGCGCGATGTCCTTGCGCGTGACCACTTCAATCGGCGCGGGCTGTTCGCCAGCCAAGCGCTTGATCGCGGAACCAGTTACCTCGACGCGATCCAGTTGTTGCGGAGCTTGTGCAGAGGCCGCTTGCTGAGCCATCGCGGCCGAGCTGCTGATGGCCACCAGCGTGGCCAGGGCGAGTTTGGAGTGTTTAAACACGACTTCTCCAGTTGAAAAAAAGGCCAAGCGCCGATCAGACGCCTGGTGAGTTAGCCACAGTTGGCAGGACGAGCCGATTGGGCCACCACCTCACCAATAGGGAAACGTTGCATTCTTGTGGCTGCGCTGCCCCAGACCTCCTAGTGCGAACCCCTCGCAGGCCCCTGGGGACAGATCCAACATCAGGAGGCTTACGCCTAAGTGTTTGAAAGAAAAGGTTTCGAGCGCCAAAACACAGCATCCAGAACCGCAACCCAGAACGGACTTGGTGTTGCGCATTGGCAACGATCGCACCCCCTCCACACCAGCCCCCCAGCACCGCACCGACCTGCCTGAAGGTGTAGCCACACGCCGCAACCCTATATCCCCAATTGACGAAGGGCTGTGCGTTCCACGCCACGACTGAACGCATCCCCCACGACCCCCATGTCATAGCAGGATCAGTACCCGATCACCAGGAGACTGCGGCTAACCCTTAGAGGGTCGTCGGTAGAGGTGCAAAAAAATTAACAGCCTTCGCCGGCATGGGTACCCCCAGTCCGTTTTTTTTTGCCCGACCCGGGCGCCTTGGAGTTGTACATGTTGAAAAGAAACCGCCTCTCGCTTTGCGTGAGCGCTGCGCTGAGCTCGCTGCTGGTTGCAGGCCCATCGATGGCCCAAGATGCCAAAGCCCCACAGCAACTAGAGCGGGTCGAAGTTACCGGCTCGAACATCAAGCGTCTCGATGCTGAAGGCCTTCAGCCTGTTGTGACGCTGCGTCGCAGCGACATCGAGCGCAGTGGGAAGACCACCGTGGCTGACCTGTTGGCCAGCATCCCGGCCGTCAACGGCGGTTCATTCAGTGAAGCCAGCTTGGCCGGCAACAGCTTTGCACCAGGCACCTCGGCGGTGTCGCTGCGTGGCTTGGGCGTGAACACCACCCTCACGCTGCTCAACGGCCGTCGCATCGCCAACTACGGCTTCGCACAAAACATCAACGAAGGCTTCGTTGACCTGAACAGCATCCCGGTGTCGGCAATCGAGCGCATCGAGATCCTGAAGGATGGCGCATCGGCCGTTTACGGCTCCGACGCCATCGCCGGTGTGGTGAACGTGATCCTGCGCAAAGACTTCACGGGCTTTGAAGGCTTCGCCAGCTACGGGACCACGCAACAAGGCGGTGCCGACGAAAAGCGCGCCGCCATCACAGCGGGTGTGGGCAAGGCAGGCAAGTTCAACGTCACCGCCACCCTCGACTTCTACCAACGCGGCGTCCTTGCTTCGGGTGATCGTGATTTCTCGCGCAGCGCCGATCAGCGCGGCAAGGGTCCCGGCGGTCGCGACGTTCGCTCACCCACGGGCAACCCCGGTTACTTCTTCGGCACGCCCAGCACCCCGCCGGGTCTGCCCACCAACGTCAACACCCCCTTCTCGAACTGCCCAGCCGCAAATGTTGTGGCTGCTTCCACCCTCGGTGTAAGCGGCGGCGGTAGTGTCTGCGCCTACGACTTCGCCCCGGCAAACAAACTGCTACCCGATTCACGCCGCGTGGGCGCCTTGATGTCGGCCACGCTGAACCTCACGCCGGACATCGAGTTGTTCGGTGAGGTGCTGCTGAACACCAACACCACCGGTCGATACGCTGCCGCCACACCAGCGGCATTCGGCTTGGCCGCAGGGCACCCCGATCGCCCCGCCGGCAGCAACTTCACCAGCTTGGCCTATCGCTTCTTGGAGGTGGGGGATCGCCTGAACACACTGCGGACCGAGTCGACTCGCTACGTGGGCGGTTTGCGCACCTCGGTGGCGGGCTTTGACATCGAAGCCGCAGCCGTGATCGGCCGCAGCGACACGGAGGATGTTGGTCGCAACTACATCATCCAGGAACGCGCTACCCAAGCTTTCGCAGGCACGTTGCCCGGCTTCGCTGGTCAGTTTTACCGCGTCATCAACCCGAGCCTGAATTCGCAAGCCATGCGCGATGCGATCACCATCGACCCGCGCCGCACTGGCAACAGCGGTGTCGATAGTGTTGACATCAAGTTCAGCCGCGACCTGTTCGAGATGGGTGGCGGTATGGCAGCTATAGCAGGTGGTGTGGAGACCCGCACCGAACGGGTAGCAGACACCCCAGACCCGCGCGTTGACCTGACCAATCCCAACCGGATCACGGTGTCGGGCTCGGGTGGCACCTCGGTGCGCGGCAGTCGCAGCCTGAACTCGGGCTACCTGGAGGTATCCCTGCCGTTTGCCAAAGGCTTCGAAAGCCAACTGGCGGTGCGCACCGACGACTACTCTGACTTCGGTCGCGCCACGACCCCAAAGATCGGCCTGAGCTTCCGCCCTATCAAACAATTCTTGGTCCGCGGCGGTTACGCCGAGGGCTTCCGGGCCCCCTCGCTGGCCGAGGTATACCTGGGCGAATCGACGTCATTCCCAGTCGTGGAGGACGGACCGCGTTGTGCCGACTACCGCGCGGGCCCTCTGGGCCCGAACGACCCGCGCACCCTTGCCGTGTGCGGCGGCGCCGCTAGCGCCGGCGCAAGAGCGCAAGTGCGCTCCATCTTCCTGGGCAACCGTAACCTGACGCCCGAGAAGAGCAAGAGCTACTCGTTCGGATTCGTTGTTGAGCCGATCCCAAGCTTCGTGATCGCTCTGGATGCCTACAAGATCGACCACACCAACCGTATCCTGGCGCCCACCGCTGGGTTCATCTTGGCCAACGAAGCGTTGTTCCCCAACGCCGTGGCCCGAGGTACCCGTACAGCCGACGACATTGCCGCCAATGCCCGTGCCGGCCTGCGGGGCGTCAGCGGTGATCTGACCCCTGGCATCGTTCGCACTTTCTTCAACGCATCGAAGCAAACCACCAGCGGCGCTGACCTGGACCTGCGTTATGCCTTGAACATGGGTGGCATGGGCCGCCTGAGCGCCACCACCTCGTTCAGCTACGTCAAGTCGCTGAAGCGTCAGATCAACCCGGGCCAAGCCCTGGTAGAGCTGATCGGCACCTACCAGTACCCGAAGCTGCGCAACACGACCAGCGCGACTTGGTCGCTGCCGGATTGGGTGGTGACCGCAAGTGTGACCTCGATTGGCTCGTACAACGACTCATTCGCGGTGAGCGGCGTGTTCCCCAAGGTTGAGCGCTTCACCACGGTGGACGCACAGGTGGCTTACAGCGGCTTCAAAAACCTGACGTTGACCCTGGGTGGCCGCAACATCGCTGACAAGAACCCCCCGTTCTCGAACAGCGACTGGTACGGCTACGACGCCAGCACCCACGACGCCCGCGGTGCCTACTGGTACGCCAAGGCCGGCTTCAAGTTCTGACCCCGGCGCGCTGCAGTTGCAGCATTGGCGCCAAGCAAAAGGCCCGGCAATGCCGGGCCTTTTTTCGTTCTCGCGCAGTGCGTTTCAGCTGGCCTTGACCTTCAAACGCCAAGCGTGCAGCAGCGGTTCGGTGTAGCCGCTCGGCTGGCTCAGGCCTTGGAACACGAGGTCCAGCGCGGCTTGGTAGGCTGGGCTGACGGAGGCCGTGCCGATGCGAGGGGCCATCGGGGTGTAGCTGGGGTCGCCGGCGTTCTGCGCGTCCACGACCGCGGCCATGCGGGCGAAGGTGTCGCGCACTTGGCTTTCAGTCACCACGCCATGCAGCAGCCAGTTGGCGATGTGCTGGCTGCTGATGCGCAGCGTGGCCCGGTCTTCCATCAGGCCCACGCCGTGGATGTCGGGCACCTTGCTGCAACCCACGCCGTGCTCCACCCAGCGCACCACGTA
>CAZAIR010000049.1:0-14555 GCA_964485225.1 uncultured Burkholderiaceae bacterium | reverse complement strand
GCCAGGCCCATGGCCTGCATCTGGCCCTTCATGTGGGCGATGTTCGAGTAGGTCCAAGCGGCAGGCGGCACCTTGCCCTTGAGCGCTGCGTTCTCGGCCGGCAGGCCGAAGGCGTCCCAGCCCATCGGCATCAGGACGTTGAAGCCCTTCATGCGCAGCTGGCGGGCCAGCATGTCGTTGATGGTGTAGTTGCGCACATGGCCCATGTGCAGCTTGCCGCTGGGGTACGGCAGCATGGAGCAGGCGTAGTACTTGGGCTTGGAGGCGTCCTCGGTGACGCGGTAGGCGTCGGTGGCGTTCCAGTGGGCGTGCGCGCGCGCTTGGTAAGCGCGGGGATCGAATTCGGGGGTGGGGCTGGCAGCGGCAGTCATAGGGGCGGGATTCTCGCCGCTGCCGCGACCCTTGGTTTCAGGGCGACGAAGCCGCCGCTGGCGCGGTGACGAAGGCGACCCGCGTGAGGCGCGCGCCCTGCAGCGCGTCCAGCCACTGCGCCACCTCGCCGTAGGGCACAGCGCGGTCGACCGACAGTTGCACTTCGGTCTCGGGCCGGCTGCGGCCCAGTTCGGTCAGCGCCAGGCGCAACGCCGGGGCGGCGATGGGCTTGTCGTTCCAGAACAAGCGGCCCTGGGTGTCCAGCGCCAGGCGCTGGGCGCCGTCCACTGGCGTGGCCTGGGCCTGCTCGGCGGCAGGCAAATCGAGACGCAGCGCGGCCCCCATCAAGGGTGCGGCCACCAAGAAGATCACCAGCAGCACCAGCATGACGTCGATCAAGGGCGTCATGTTGATCTCGCTCATCGGCGGCGGCGTGTCGCGCCGCTCCAGGCGGCCGAAGCTCATGGGTGGTCCTGCAGCCAGTCGCGCAGGTCGTGGGCAAAGCCTTCCAGCTCGGCCTCGCAGGCGGCCACCTGTTTGTTGAACACGTTGTAGGCCAACACCGCGGGAATAGCGACGACCAAACCGGCCGCCGTCATCAGCAAGGCCTCACCCACCGGGCCGGCGATGCGGTCGATGCTCAGCGCGCCGCCACCCGACAAGCCCACCAAAGCGAGCTGGATGCCCCACACGGTGCCCAACAAACCCACAAAAGGGGCCGTGGCGCCAATGCTGGCCAGCACCACTTGGCCCACTTGCAAACGCGCCACCACGCCGTGCAAAGCGTCGCGCAGTTGGCGCGTCAGGCGGCTCTCGGTGCGGCCCTGCTGGGCCAGCGAGCCCTGGGGTTGCACGGCGCGGCCGGCATCCAGCAGCGGCAGCACCACACGCTCCGTGTCAAGGGCGGCAACTTGGGCGCGCGCTGCCTCCCAATCAGGGGCGGCCCAAAAAGCGGGCAAGGCGGCAGCCATGCTGCGTCGCACCTGTGCCAACAACACCACCTTCCAGCCCACCAGCACCCAGGTGCAGATGGACATGGCCAACATCAGCAGCGCCACCGCCCGGCCCACGCCGTCGGTGGCTTGCCAGAAGGCGAGGGTTTCGCTCATGGTGTCAATGATTGGGCCACATCGGCCATGCGGTACAGGCCCGGGGTGCAGCTCACCAGGAAGCGCGCCGCCGCCAAGGCGCCTTGCGCGTAGTGCACGCGGCTGCTGCTCTTGTGGCTGAGCTCGATGCGCTCACCCTCGCCGCAGAACATCGCGGTGTGGTCGCCAATGATGTCGCCACCGCGCACCACAGCGAAGCCGATACGGCCGCTCTCCCGGGCACCGGTGTGGCCCTCGCGGCTGTAAGTCGCGGCTTCGGCCAACGTGGTGCCACGGGCTTCGGCGATGACCTCGCCCATCTGCAGTGCGGTGCCACTGGGCGCATCCACCTTGTGGCGGTGGTGGGCCTCGACGATCTCGACGTCATAGGCCGGACCCAACTGCCGCGCAGCCTGCGCCAACAGGTTCATCAGCACGCTCACGCCCAAGCTCATGTTGGGCGCCCACAGCATGGGCACTGTTTGCGCGGCTTGCTCGATCTGTGCCATTTGTGCCGCCGAGAACCCGGTGGTGCCGATGACCAGCGCGCAGCCTGCTTGGCAGCAAGTGTCCAAGTGGGCCAGCGTGCCCTCAACGCGGGTGAAGTCGATCAGCGCTTGTGCGCCCTGCAACGCACCAGGCACGTCAGCCGCGATCAGCACGCCACAGGGGCGCCCCAGGAAGGCGGCAGCGTCGCTGCCAATGGAGGGACTCCCTTGCGGCTCCAGAGCGGCCACCAACTGCAGGTCGGGCGCGGCCAAGATTTGCTCAATGAGCATGCGCCCCATGCGGCCGGTTGCCCCGGCCACGGCCACTCGAATGCCGCTCACTTGCCTTCCAACGGCGGATAGCTGCGCGTCGCGCCCATGGGCTCGGCGGGTGCCGGCGCTGCACGTTGGGGCTTGGGCACGGCATTGCGCTCGGCCTCGGTCAGTGCCAGCTTGGGGGCGTCGCCCTTCGGACGGAAAGTGTTGATCGAGGCCACAAACTCGGCCTCGGTGGGCAAGTCGGCCGGCACATCGAAGCGTTTGAGCTTGTCACCCTCGAACAGCGCCAACAACTTGCGAGCCTGCGGCTCAGTGCCCTGGCGTCGAATGGTGAAAACGTAGTCCCAGCGGTCGGCGAAGAAAGGGTCGGTCAGCATCGGCGAACCCAGGATGTCGCGCACTTGCTCGCGCGTCATGCCGGGCTTGACCTTGGACGCCTGCTCTTTAGTGACCACGTTACCTTGCACGATTTCGACGCGGTAGAGCGGCACCACCAAGGCGAAACGATCGCTGTGGCCCACCCAACTGGTGCAGCCCGCGAGGCCAAGGGTGGCCACTGCGGCGGCCAAGGAAACAAAGGACTTCATGGATCGGTGCGCTTCAAGGTACCAAGGGAGCCTGCTGGCTATGATCGGCGGATTCTAGGTGGCCCACCCTTCCTGCCGTGCCTGACAGCCAAAGCGACGAGATCAAAAACAGCGGCCTTAAGGCCACGTTGCCGCGCATCCGGGTGCTGGAGATTTTCCAGCGCAGCGAGCGCCGCCACCTCACCGCGGAAGACGTCTACAAAGCGCTGCTGGCCGAAGACGCCGACATCGGCCTGGCCACGGTCTACCGCGTGCTCACGCAGTTCGAGCAAGCCGGCCTCTTGAGCCGCAACCACTTCGAGTCGGGCAAGGCGGTGTTCGAACTCAACGAGGGCAAGCACCACGACCACTTGGTGTGCGTGACCTGCGGCCGCGTGGAAGAGTTCTACGACGAAGCCATCGAGACGCGCCAGCACGCCATCGCACGCGAGCGGGGCTTCGATCTGCAAGAGCACTCGCTGGCGCTGTACGCAGCCTGCATCAAGGTCGACTGCCCTAACCGCAGCCGCTGAGGCGCGGCCAAGCCGGGCTCAGAAGTCGTCGAGCGGGTCTTCGGCACGCTCCATGGCGCGCTGGTGCCGGGCCACGAATTCTTGGTAGGTGTCGATGCCACGTAGTTGCAAGATGGTGTTGCGCACCGCTGCCTCCACCAACACCGCCAGGTTGCGGCCGGCGTCCACGGCAATGATCACCTTGCGGGTGGGCACCCCCAGCACCTCTTCAAACAGCGGCTCGTAGGGCAAGCGCTCGAACTCGCGCTCCAGCGTTTCGCGACGCACCAAGTGCACGATCAGCTTGAGGCGCATCTTGCGGCGTACCGCCGTCTCTCCAAAGATGGCCTTGATGTCCAGCAGTCCGATACCGCGCACTTCGAGCAGGTTGGCCAGCAACTCGGGGCAACGGCCCAGCACGGTGTCTTGTGCTACGCGGTAGAAATCGACCGCGTCATCGGCCACCAAGCCGTGGCCACGGGAGATCAGCTCCAGGCCCAGCTCGCTCTTGCCCAAGCCAGATTCACCAGTGAGCAGCACCCCCAACCCCAAGATGTCCATCAACACGCCATGGCGGGTGGCGCGGTTGGCGCAAATCTGGGCCAGGTAGGCGCGCACCACATCAATGACATGGCCGGCTGACGCCTCGGTGGTGAACAGCGGGATATCGGCGCGGTCGCACATGGCCACCAGCTTCGGGGGCGCGACGCAGCCATCAGCCACGATCAGCACCGGCGGCTCCAACGTCACGATGCGCGACACGCGGCGATCCAGCACATCGTCGCTGGCCTGCGTCAGGTAGGCGACTTCGCGCGTGCCCACGATCTGCACCCGGTAAGGGTGGATGTAGTTCAGGTAGCCGACCAAGTCGGCGGCCGACTGGGCTTCGCGCAGCGCGGCCTCTGCGAAGCGGCGCTCAGGGTGAGCATGACCCGCCACCCATTGCCAGCGCAGGGCGCTGCGGTGCTCCTCGAACAGCCTGTCGGCGCTGATGGAGACAGGTTTCATGCGGCCGTTCGGGCCGGCTGCCAGGAGCTGATGAGGCGGTGGATGGCCGCGGGATCGTTGTCGGTCTTGAGTTGCTCGCGCAGGTCGCGCTCGCTGAGCATTTCGGCAATCTCACCCAAGATTTCGAGGTGGCGTTGGGTGGCAGCTTCAGGCACCAGCAAGACGATGAGCAGGCTCACGGGTTCGTCGTCCGGCGCATCGAAGCCGATGGGTTGCTGCACACGCAGCACTGCCGCCAGAGGGTGCTTCAGTCCCTTGATGCGCCCATGCGGGATCGCAACGCCGTGGCCTAAACCGGTCGAGCCCAGGCGCTCTCGGGCGAACAGGTTATCGGTGACCAACGCACGGGCCATGCCGTGCTGGTTCTCAAACAGCAGACCGGCCTGTTCGAACAGGCGCTTCTTGCTGGTGGCGTCGACATTCACCTGCACATTGGCAGCTGGCAGCACGGCGGCGAGTCGGTTCATCTTGGGCACTTGGGAAGCCGGCGGGCCGGCTGGAGGGATGCAGATTATAGAAATCGGCCGCCCCTGGCAAAGGAGGTGACTCTCCAAAGAAAAAGCGGCCCGCAGGCCGCTCAGTCGGGGCGCCTGGGTTCAGGCGCTAGCACCCAAATCCAGGCGCTTGGCCGAAGCGTGGTGGTGATCCTGGAGGATCTCTTTGTGCCGACAGACTTGACGGTCCAGCTTGTCCATCAACTGGTCGATCGCCGCGTACAGATCCTCGTGCGCCTGCTCCACAAAAATGTCCTTGCCCTTGACTCTTAGCGTCACTTCCGCGCGTTGTCGGCGCTCCTTTTCCTTTTGCTTTTCCACCGTGAGCAAGACGTTGATATCAACGACCTGGTCGAAGTGGCGGGTAACCCGGTCGAGCTTGCTCACCACGTACTCACGCAGTGCCGGCGTCACGTCAAGATGATGTCCGCTGATCGTCAGGTTCATAGAGCCTCCTTTCCAAGGCTGGGGCAAATGGATGCCGCGACCGACCACCAAGGCCAGCACGACATCCGAGGACGCTTTCCAAAAAGTGGGAGTTGCAGCGCCCCGCACCACACCCCGACCGGGGTGGCTGCGGCGGCGGTCATCGACCGCCTTGGGTGAGTCACAACGCTGCAAGAAAACTCCGAAAGCAACTTGAGTGTGCCCACTCTGCGCAGCGGCGGCAAGTGCATTTCAGTGAGCGCGGATAGGCGTTTGCGTGCGTTCTGACCGGCTTCGCGGCGAGGTCATAATCTTTCGGTTTTTCTCCTTGTGGAGTCATTTTGGACAGCGATCACCCTCGGTGACCGCAGCCTTTGGCGATGCAGCCAAAGGGGCGGTCTCATGCCAGTTACCCCCTTTTGGCCCACTGGGGCCTGCGCTGGAATAGCGCCCCTGCACGCCCACGATGCTCAACATCTTTTCGATCGATAACGGCCGATTGGCCGGCTTGGCCCCCGAGGCCTTCGACGCACCCGACGCGGCCGCGAAGCTGCGCCCGATCTGGGTCGACTTGGAAGACCCCAACGAAGCCGACAAGGCTTGGGTACAGGCGCAGTTCGCGCTGACGATCCCCGAGAACGCGATCGATGACGACTTGGAAGAGTCGGCGCGCTTTTACGAGGAAGACGACGGCCAGCTGCACATCCGTTCCGACTTCTTGCGGCTGGACGAAGAGGGCGTGTCCCGCAACGTGCGCGTGGCCTTCATCTTGCACCGCAACGTGCTGTTCAGTGTGCGGCGCGAAGACTTGCCGGTGTTCCGCCTGCTTCGCATGCGCGCCCGGCGCACGCCAGCCCTGATCGAGGACGCCAAGGACGTGCTGCTCAAGCTTTACGACGCCGATGCCGAGTACAGCGCCGACGCGCTGGAAGGCATTTACGACGCCCTGAACGCCATCAGCGCGCGGGTGCTGAAGGAGCAGGTCAACGACGAGGTGGCCGGCGAGGTGCTGACCGCCATCGCGCAAGAGGAAGACTTGAACGGTCGCATCCGGCGCAACGTGATGGACACGCGCCGCGCACTGAGTTTCATGATGCGCAGCCGCATGCTGAACGCCGAGCAGTTTGAGGATTCGCGCCAGATCCTGCGCGACATCGACTCGCTCGACAGCCACACCGCGTTCCTGTTCGACAAGATCAACTTCTTGATGGACGCCACGGTCGGTTTCATCAACATCAACCAGAACAAGATCATCAAGATCTTCTCGGTGGCCTCGGTGGCGCTGCTGCCGCCCACCTTGATCGCGAGCATCTACGGCATGAATTTCCAGCACATGCCGGAGCTGTCGCAAACCTGGGGCTACCCGTTTGCGCTGGGGCTGATGCTGGTGTCGGTGGCAGCCCCCTTCCTGTACTTCAAGCGAAAAGGGTGGCTGCGGTGACGTTCGCCGCCATCACGCTGGACCTGGACGACACGCTCTGGCCAATCCAGCCGGTGATCCACCGGGCCGAGACCGAACTGCACCGCTGGCTGCAGCAACATGCGCCGGCCACCGCCCAGATGTTTGACGTGGCCGGCATGCGGCGCTTGCGCGAAGCCGTGGCGCTGGATTTCCCCGAAAAGAGCCACGACTTCACCTGGCTGCGCCACCGCGCCATCGAGCAAGCGCTGTGCGCTGCGGGTGACGACATGGGCCTGACCGACCCCGCCTTTGCTCACTTCTTCCACTGGCGGCAGCAGGTGGTGCTGTACCCCGATGCCCTGCCCGCGCTGCAGGCCTTGAGTGCACGTTGGCCGCTGATGGCACTGACCAATGGCAATGCCGACTTGGCCGTAGTGGGCTTGGCCGACTACTTCAAGGCCGGCATCTTGAGTGCGCGGGTGTTCGGCTTGGGCAAGCCGCACCGGGCGTTTTTCGATGCCGGCTGCGCGCGCCTGGGGGTGCGCCCCGAGCAGGTGCTGCACGTGGGCGATGACTGGCAGCTGGACGTCGAGGGCGCGCACCATGCGGGCCTGCATGCGGCGTGGATCCAGCGTGATCACCACCCCGACCGGCCCGCCGACAGCCGGGTGCAACCTTGGTTCGCGGGGCGCAGCCTGATCGACCTGGTCAGTCGACTCGAAGCCGGCCTTTGAGCCAGCGCAGCACGCCGCCCAGCAGCGGCACGCGCTCCCACAGTTCTTCGGCGGCGTCCCAGTAGTCGCGGTGGTAGGCCACACGGCCCTCCGCGTCGAATCGCAGGTGGCTGGAGCCGTGGATCTTGATGGGCTGGCTGTGGCCCTTGCGCTGGAAGTGGAAGTCCCAGGTCAGGAAGGCCTGGTCGCCTTGCTCAAAGGCATCGATGATCACGAAGCGCGGGGCGTCCAGCGTCTCGAACATGTGGGCAAAGATGCGCTGCACACGGTCCAAGCCGCGCACCTCGTTGAAAGGGTCGCGGAAGTAGGCCTCGCTGGCGTACACCAGCCCGATGCGAGCGAGCGAGGCCGGCGACAGCGTTTCGTAGAAGTCGCGTACAGCGTGCAGGCCGCTCATTGCCCCGTCCCTTGTCGCACCAACCAAAAGTACAGCCGCGTTGGCAGCCAACGCATGGCCTTGACCAGCAGCGTGAAACGTTTGGGAAAGTGGATATCAAAGCGGCCCGCCGCATAGCCCTTGAGGATGGCGGCCGAGGCTTGCTCGGGGGTGAGCAGCGCGGGCATCTTGAAATCGTTCTGTGCGGTCATGGGCGTGGCCACGAAGCCCGGGTTGACCACGCTGACGCCCAAGCCCTTGGGGCGCAGGTCGAGGAACAGCACCTCGGCCAGGTGAATCAACGCGGCTTTGGCCGGGCCGTAGGCCAGGGCCTTGGGCAGGCCGCGGTAGCCCGCCACGCTGCTGACCAGGCTCAGATGCCCACCGCGCCCGCTGCTGGCCTGGGCCAGCAACTGCGGCAGCACGGCGTCCAGGCAGTTCAGTGCGCCTTGGTAGTTGGTTTGCAACTGGGCCGTGGCGCTGGCCAGGTTGAACTGGTCGGCGCGCATGGGCGTGTAAGCGCCGGCGCAGTAAAACACCAGGTCGACGGCGCCGGTTTGCGCCACCAAGGTGCGCAGCGCCTCGTGCAGCGCCGGGGCTTGCAGCACGTCCACAGGCAGCACGATGGCGCCGGGGTGGCTGTCAGCAAACTGCTGCAGGGGCGCGGGGCTGCGGGCACTCACCGCCACGGTGGCACCCAGGCGGTGCAGGTCGTGGGCCAAAGCAGCGCCGATGCCGGTGCTGGCGCCGATCAGCCAGACGGTTTTGCCGCGCCAATCGCGCAAAGGGGGGTTGAGGGACATCAGTGCTTCTGGAAGGCCAGGGTGACTTCGCCCAGTCGGATACCGAATTTGCTCATGGTGGCTTTGTTGATCATGACTCTCTCGTCCACCAGCCACATCCAGTCGTCGAATTGCACGTCGTAGGTCTTGCCGTCGACGGGCAGGCGCAGGGTGTAGCCCCAGCGCAAGGCGTTACCGGCGGCTTGGCCTTGGGCTTCGCCGATCACGTCATCGGCGCGGCCCGTGTAGCGGCCTTGGCCGTGGTGGGTGATGCGCCAGACGCGGCGCTCGGTCTTGCCATCGCTGTAGATGAAGTCTTCTTCGAGCACGCCCTGGTCGCCGTTCCAGGTGCCGACCAACTTGACCACAAAGCGGCGCTTGACGGCACCGCCGCGGTCGGTGAACACGCCGTGGGCGGTGAGCTTGCCGTTGAAGTACTGGCGCAGATCCAGCACCGGCTTCTCGGCGGCGTATTGGTCGATGGTGGGGCTGCCGGCGCAAGCGGCCAAGAGGGGCAGCGTCAGGAGGATCGAACGGCGCTTCATGACGCAGTCTCCAGGTTGAGGGTGCGACCGCGAGGGGCCACAAAAAACTGCCACAGCAAAGCCATGGCACCCAGCTTGAGTAAGCAGGGCAACAGGGCGTAGACCGCCGCCAGGGCTTGCAAGGAGGTTTCATCTTGCGCACCCTCTCGGTAGCCCAGGCCCTGCAGCAAAGGTAAAGCCACACCCGCGGCCAGGGCCAAATTCAGCTTGCTCACGCCGTTCCACCAGCCAAAGAAGGCGCCTTCAGCGCGGCCCGCCAGCCCGGCGTTTTGCACCACGCGGGTGAGCATGGCAGCGGGGATGGCGAGGTCGGCCCCGACCGCCACGCCACTGGCGATGCACACCAGCAAGAACGGGGTCACGTCACCGGCGCCCAAAAAACCGGCCCACACAAAGCTCACCACGGCCAAGCCCATGCCCAGCAGCCAGGCCTGGGCTTGCCCAAAGCGAGCCACGGCGCGCAGCCATAGCGGCAGCGAGAGGGCGGCAGCCAAGAAGTAGGCGACCAAGAACAGCGCCTCGTGCTGCGGCGCCTGCAGCCGGTCGCGCACGTAGAACAACAGCACCGTGGCAGGGATGGCCGCCGCGATACCGTTCACGGCGTAAACCAACAACAACTTGCGGAACGGCGGGGTGCGCCAAGCCAAGGACCAACGCGCACTTTCGCGGGCACCGGCCAGCGGCAACTCCAGCCGCAGCAGCAAGACGAGGCCTAGCGTCACCGTGACGGCCAGCACCGCAGTGGTCACGCTCCACCCAGCCTCGCTGATGAGCACGCTGGCGGCCAGCACGCCCACCAGCGCGCAGCCCTCGCGCCAGGCCACGACGCGGGTTTGCTGAAGCGCGTTGCCGCCGATGCGCGAGCCCCAAGTTTGGTGGCTGACCGTGAGCACGCTGAAGGCGGTGTAGCCCAGCACCAGCATCAACGCCGCCCACGGTAGCAGGGCCGTGCCACGCCACCCGCCAGGCGGGAAAAACAGGCCGGCAAAGGCCAAGACCATCACCAGCGCCGCGCTACCAAGCACCCAGGGCAGGTGGCGGCGGTTGGACAGCCAACCATCGGCCCAGGTACCGATCAATGGGTCGAGGCCCGCGTCGATCAGGCGCGCCACCAGCAACAGCGCACCCAATTGAGCCAGCGGCACATCGAAGGTACCGGCGTAGTAAGCCGGCAGGCTCACATACAGCGGCAGGGCCACAAAGGCCAGCGGCAAACCCAGCAGGCCGTAGCGCAAGCCCCAAGCGCGCATCAGCCGCCCAGCAGCTGCTTGCGCAGGGCTGGCTCGGATGTCTTGTCGCTCAGCCAAATGCCGAAGAACCAACGCGCAGCTTCGGGGTCGAGCTGCGTGGTGCGGGGTTGGCTGTTGAACCAGAAGCGGGCGGTTTCGCCGGGCGCGTAACGGCCCACCAAGCGGTCGCGGCCTTTGACGTCAGGGAAGGCGGCCGTCATGGCGTCGACCCACGCACGCGCTTTGGCCTCGGGGATTTCGCCCTGCCGCCGCATCTCAACGAGCGAGCGCTCGGCGATCTTGGCACCGCTGAGCGCCATGTTGTATTGCAGCTCCAGCGCCAGCGCCTGTTGGGTCCAGTCAGCACCCAAGGGCTCGGCGGCCCACAGGCGGATGTCATAGACCTTGAGCCCCAGGAAGCTGAGCTTGCCCTGCCCTCTCAAGACCAGACCCGCCAATTCGGGCGGGGTGCTGCCGGGGGATTGGGTTTGGGCCATGGCGGGCAGGGTGAGCAGGGCCAGCAGCAGCGCTCTACGGCTTGCGCAAGGTGAACTGGATGACATCGGTGTTGCCTGTTGCAAAAGCGGCCTCACAGTAGGCCAGGTAGAACTCCCACATGCGGATGAACTTCTCGTCGAAGCCTTGCTCACGCACCTGCGGCTCGTGGCGCACAAAGGTTTCGCGCCAGCGGCGCAGGGTCTCGGCGTAATCAGCGCCAAAAGCGAACTGCGTCTCCACCACCAAGCCAGCCTTCGCGGCCTCGGCGCAGAAGCGTTCGGGACTGGGCAGCAGGCCGCCCGGGAAGATGTACTGCTGGATGAAATCGGTGGAGCGGCTGTAGCGCTCCCACAGGTCATCACGGATGGTGATGCTTTGCACGCAGGCCCGGCCACCGCTCTTCAAGTTGCGCGCCAGCGCTTCGAAGTAAACACCCCAATACTGTTGACCGACGGCCTCGAACATCTCGATCGAGACGATGGCGTCGTAGGGCTGCCCGTTGGCACTTTGGTGGTCGCGGTAGTCCTGCAGTCGGATGTCGGTTTGCGCGTGCAGGCCGGCCAGGTGCAGGCGGGCTTGGGCGTAGGCGTGCTGCTCGTCGCTCAGCGTCAAGCCGGTCAGGTGAGCGCCGAAATCGCGCGCCGCCAGCTCGGCCACCGCGCCCCAGCCGCAGCCCACCTCGAGCACGCGCTGGCCCGGCTGCAGGTGCAGCTCGCGCAAGGCGCGCTGCATCTTGGCCTCTTGGGCATCTTGCAGGCTCATGGCGCGGCCCTCGTCGAACCAAGCGCTGCTGTAGTTCATGCTGGGGTCCAGCCACAGCTTGTAGAACGCGTTACCGAGGTCGTAGTGGGCGACGATGTTCTTGCGGCTACCCGCCCGGGTGTTGCGGTTCAGCCAGTGCTTGATGCGGTAGGCCAGCGCGCCCCACCAGCTGCCATAGATCGCCGCGTCCAACTCGTTGCGGTTGCGCAGGAACAGGGTCAGCAGGGCCGCCAAGTCAGGGCTGCTCCAGTGGCCCAGCATGTAGCTCTCGGCAAAGCCGATGTCACCGCGCTTGAGCGTGGCCGAGGCCATGGCCCAATCTTTGATCCGCAGCGCGGCGCGGGGCTCCAGGGGCGCACCCACATGGGCGCTGCTGCCGTCGGGCAGCTGCAGGTCCAGGCTGCCGTGCTTGAGCTTGTGCAGCAAGGCAAACACTTGGCGCACGGCCATCGGCGCACCCTCGGGTGCAGACAGGGAATTGGGCAACAGCTCGGTGTTGTTCATGGCGAGGAGGAACGGCTCACAGGTTGGAGGGGCGGCGCGGGTTTGCTGAACCAGGGCACGCGCTTGCGCCAAAGATGGAAGGCTTGCCAATGGATGCGGGCCACCAGCATCAGGCTGTGCAACGGCTGGGCCAGCGCCGCGGCGCGCAGGGCGGCGGCCGTGAGCGGCTGCAAGGTGCCCGCTACCGAGGTGGTGATGAGCGGCTGGCCGGCGTCGTCGTCGTGATCGATGCGGGCCACCAAGCGGGGCTGTTCGCCGTCGCGCCGCATGAAGCGGAAACGGTAGCGACCCGCGACTTCAAAGAAGGGCGAGACATGGAACACCTTGCGCGCATGGACCTCGGCGCCATGGGCCAGCCCCTCGCCTTGCAGCAAGTAAGCGTGGCGTTCTCCGAAGGTGTTGTGCACCTCGGCCACCACGGCGGCAGTGCTGCCGTCAGCCCGCTCGCAATACCAAAAGCTGACCGGCTTGAAGCTATGGCCCAGCACGCGCGGGAAGGCCTGCAGCCAAATCTCTCCGGTGGCGTCTTGCACGCCCTCGCGGGCCAGCAAGGCCTCTAACCAGGCCAAGGCATCGGGGCCGCCGTCGCCGTGGTCGGCGTCGTGAAAACTGATCCAAGCGGCGCGGTTGCGCGGCAACTGCGGGTCGGGCCGTGCCCGCAGGCTGCGCATGGGCAGCATCAAAAAGCAAGCTGGGTAGCTGAAGCCATGCGGGCGCGGCGCCAAGCGTTGGTGCCGCACCGGGCCTTTGCCAAGCCAGGCTTGTGGCTTCATGGGGCCCGGCCCGTCCAGCGCTGCGCCAGGGCGTGCGCCGCCTGCAGACCACTCAGCAAACCGTCCTCGTGGAAGCCGTAGCGGGTCCAGGCGCCAGCGAACCACACACCGCCTTGGCCTTGGATCTCAGGCAGATGCCCCTGGGCGGCCACGGCGTCTTCGTCGAGCACCGGGTGCGCGTACTCGAAGCGCTGCAGCACCTGTGCTTCCGCCGGCTGCCGCAGCGGGTTCAGGCTCACCACCACCGGCCGTTGCCAGGGCAACGGCTGCAGCGCGTTGATCAGGTAGTGCAGGCACACCGGGCGGCGGTCTTCTTGCGTCACCGCTGTGTTGGCCTCGTAGTTCCAGGCGGCCCAGGCGCGGCGGCGCTGCGGCAGCAAGCGCTCATCGGTATGCAGCACGGCCTCGTTGCTTTGGTAGCGCACGGCACCCAGAAGCTGTTGCTCCCGGCGGCTAGGCTCAGTCAGCAAGCGCCGGGCTTGGTCACTGTGCGTCGCCAAGATGACCGCATCAAAGGTCTGCACACCGGCCGCCGTGCGCACTTGCACACCACCCGTGCTCAAGCGCGAGACCGCCTGAACAGCTTGGTCGCTGTGCACATGCTGAAGCTGCTGGCGGATGCGCTCGACGTACACGCGCGAGCCCCCGCGCACCGTGTACCACTGGGGCCGTCCGCTGATTTGGAGCAGACCATGGTTGTGGCAGAAGCGGATCAGCGTGCCCACGGGGAAGCGCAGCATCTGCTCGGCCGGGCAGCTCCAGATGCAGGCCACCATGGGCAGCAGGTAGCCATCGCGGAAGGCAGCGCCAAAGCGCTCACGCTGCAAAAAGTCAGCGATCGATTCCGCCAGCGCAGCCTCGCTGCCCGAAGCAGCCAACGCTGTGCATAGCTTGTTGAAGCGAAGGAGGTCGCTCAACATGCCCCAGAACGCCGGCCGCGCCAAGTTGCGGCGCTGGGCGAACACCCCGTTGAGGTCGGTGCCGCTCCACTCCAGCCCGCTGGCCAGGTTCTGCACCGAGAAGCTCATCTCACTGGGGGCCAGGGGCACGTCCAGCTGGCGGAACAACTCGAGCAGGAGCGGGTACGTGCGCTCGTTGCACACCAAGAAGCCGGTGTCGACGCCGTGCGTCACGCCGTCCAGCGTCACGTCCACGGTGTTGGCATGGCCACCCAAGCGCGGATCGGCCTCGAACAAGTGCACTTCGGCTTGGTGGCGCAGCGCATACGCAGCACCCAGGCCGGTGATGCCAGCCCCCACCACGGCCACGCGGCGCCGAGGTGCATCGGCCTCCGGCGCATTGCCGCCCAAGCCCTGCAGCCACGGCAGCAGCGTGCGCGCGTGGGCATGAGCGGCCTCGGTAAGGCTGTTACGGGCCATGGCCGCCTGCACGGGCATGGGCACGGCCAAGCTCAAGCTGCGGCTCAACGCGGCACCGGGGCGGCCAGCGCCTTCTCAACCGCCGCCACCAGGCTCTTGGCGTCGGGCGCCGTCATGGAGCCAAAGGCCTCCACCTGACTGCCGTCGCGCGACACCAAGTACTTGTGGAAGTTCCAGCGCGGGGCGCTGTTGCTCATGCGGATCAGGTCGGCAAACAACGGGTTCGTGTCCGGCTGGCCGGGCTTGACCACCGACTTGGCAAACATCGGGAACTTGACGTTGAAGGTGTTCTCGCAGAACTCGGCGATCTTCTGGTTGTCGCCCGGCTCCTGCTGGCC
>CAZAIR010000048.1:0-14631 GCA_964485225.1 uncultured Burkholderiaceae bacterium | reverse complement strand
ATCAGGCCCAGGCCGCCGTTGGTGTCGCCGTACAGCGTGCAGTAACCGACCGAGACCTCGCTCTTGTTGCCGGTGGTCAGCAGCAGGTGGCCGTTGGCGTTGGAGTAGGCCATGAGCACGGTGCCGCGCACGCGGGCTTGCAGGTTCTCCAGCGTCAGGCCCTGCATGGGCGCGCCGAAGCTGCTGGCGAACTGGGCCTTCAGCGCCTCCACCGCGCCGTGGATGGGGTGGTTCAGCAGGGTGATGCCGAGATTGCGGCACAGCGCCTCGGAATCGGTGACCGAGCCGCTGGACGAGAAGCTGGACGGCATGGTGATGCCGACCACGTTCTCGGGCCCCAGCGCTTCCACGGCCAGGGCCAGGGTGAGCGCGCTGTCGATGCCGCCAGAGCAACCCACCACCGCTTGGGTGAAGCCGCAGCGGCGCGCGTAGTCCCGCAGGCCCAGCACGGTTTGCGCGCGGTAGAAGGCCAGGGTGCTCAGGCCTGCGGGGTCGGGCCGCGCCGGGCGGCGCCCGTCCAGCTCGACGAAGCGCCCGTCGACAAAGCCCAGGGTGTGCACGCACTCGTCGAAGCGCACGGCCTCGAAGACCACCCCCTCGTCGGGCTCGACGGCGAAGCTGGCGCCGTCGTACACCAGCTGGTCGTGCCCGCCTACGTGGTTCACGTACAGGATGGGCAGACCGTTGCGGCGGCTCGCGGCACCGAAGACCTGGTGGCGCTGCTCGCGCTTGCCCACGTTGCTGGGGCTGGCGTTGAGGCTGATGACCAGCTCAGGCGCCGCGTCGCGCAGGCGATCGAACGGATTGACGCGGTAGTCGTCGGCCTCGTCGTTCCAGCCGTCTTCGCAGATCAAGAGCCCGACCTGCGTGGTGCCCAAGCGCAGCACCTTGGCCACGTCGGGGCCGGGCTCGAAGTGGCGGCGTTCGTCGAACACGTTGTAGGTGGGCAGCAGCTGCTTGGCATAGCGCAGCAGCTCCTCGCCCGCCTGCAGCACCAGCAGGCCGTTGTGCAGCTTCTTGCCCTGGCCGTCGTGGCACAGCGGCGTGCCGACCACCCAGGCCAGATCCGGCAGTTCAGCCGAGGCTTCGCGCAAGGCGGCCAGACCGGCGTCGATCTGGCGCAGGAAGCCGGGTTCGTCCAGCAGGTCGCCGGGGTAGTAGCCGGTCAGCGCCAGCTCAGGGAAGACGATCAGGCGCGAGCCCTCGGCCGCGGCTTGGGTGGCGGCCTGCACCATGCGCGCGACGTTGCCTTGCACGTCGCCCACGGTGAGGTTGAGTTGGGCCAGGGTCAGTTTCAGCATGGCGCTTTCACCCCGAAGACTTGGCGCAGGTAGGCCAAGAAGGTTTCGTCGTCGCACAGGGTCTTGCCCGGGCTGTCGCTGAGCTTGGCCACGGGCTGGCCGTTGGCGTGGGTCAGCTTCATCACGATGTTCAGCGGCTGCAGCCCCAGGTCGTTGCTGAGGTGGGTGCCGATGCCGAAGCCCAGCTGCACGCGGTCGGCAAAGTGGCGGTGCAGCTCCAGCGCCTTGGCCACGGTGAGCCCGTCGCTGAACACCAGGCGCTTGGTGTGCGCGTCGATGCGCAGCTTGGCGTAGTGGGCCAGGGCCTTCTCGCCCCAGACCACGGGGTCGCCGCTGTCGTGGCGCAGGCCGTCGAACAGCTTGGCGAAGTAGAGGTCGAAGTCGGCCAGGAAGGCGTCCATGCCCACCACGTCGGTGAGCGCGATCCCTAGGTCGCCGCGGTACTCCTGCACCCAGTCTTCCAGCGCGGCCTTTTGGTGGTCGCGCAGGCGCACGCCCAGGGCCTGGAAGGTTTGCAGGTACTCGTGCGCCATGGTGCCGATGGGCACGAGGCCAAGTTCCTTGGCCAGCAGCACGTTGGAGGTGCCGCGGAACACGCCGGGCAAGGCGTCGCGGAAGCTCGCCACCACGTGGCGCTGCCAGTCGCCGGCGAAGCGGCGGCGCAGGCCGAAGTCGAACACCTCCAGCGGGTGCTGCCCGGGCCGCACCTGCGCCGCGCCCTGCTGCAGCGCGGCGATCTTGGACTCCAGGCGGCGCTCGCCTTCGGCGCGCACCTCGGGGGTGTCGAAGCGGCGGAAGTACAGCTCGTTGACGATAGCCAGCACCGGGATCTCGAAGCCCATCACGTGCACTTGCGGCCCCTTGGCCACGATGTGCAAGGTGTCGCCTTCCGTGTGCACCTGGATGAAGGCGCGCTGGAAGCGGAACACGCGCAGGACGTCGACGAAGTCGCTCTTCATGTAGCGCAAGCCGCCCAGGAACGCCAGCTCATCCGGCTGGAAGCTCAAGCCACACAGGGCGTCCAGCTCGCGCTCCACATCGGCCTTCAGCTCGGCCAGCGGGTAGGCCGGCTGGTTGCGGCACACGAAGCGGTAGGTGGCCTGGGTTTGCGGGTGGCGGTGCAGCAGCGTTTGCCACATCGTGAACTTGTAGAGGTCGGTGTCCAGCAAGCTATGGATGACGGGGCGCATCAGGCAATCTCCTCCGAGCTGGCCAGGCGCAGGCCGCGGGCCTGCATGTCGCGCAGGAACGCAGCCTGTTGGGCTTCAAAGCCGCCCACGGGGCTGATGCAGTCGGTCAGCAGCACCAGCTTGTCCAGCCGACCCGAAGGCAGGTGCATGGCCAGGTGCTCCACCGTGGCGCGCACGCAGTGGCTGCCGGCCTCGCCGGCAATCAGCACGCGCTCGTTCGCGTCCAGCGCGGCCAGCAACTCGGCGTTCAGGGCGGTGCGGGCGTCATCGGCATCGGGTACCTCGGCTTGCAGCGCGCTGTAGTGCTCGGTCCAAGGGTTCTCGCCCTTGGTGACCACGGCCACCGAGCGGCCCTGCGCATCGGCCCAGGCGTCCAGCGCAGCCTGCGCGCCGGCGTGCACACCGTGGCCCCAGCTGCCCATCTGGCAGTGCACCGGCCACACCATCAACGTGTAGCGGCCGGTGGCTTCCAGGGCGTCCAGGTAGGCCAGCGTGCGGGGCAGGGCGCTGGCGTTGCGCGGGGCGTAACGAGCAGCGCGCACCTCCGCGGCGGTGATGGGCGTGAAGGGCGACGGGGCCTGACCGGTGGCCGCTTCGCGCCAGAAGCCGGGGTGGGCGATGTCGATGCGGTGGTGGCTGTCCAGCGTCAGCGTCACGCCATCCAAGCCGGCACCCAGGCCCTGTACCAGCGCGGCCACGCGCTGCAGGTCGGCGTGCGCGCCGGCGACGGGCAAGGCGGGGCGGATGGGCTCGCCCGTCACGGGCGAACGCGGCAGCCAGGCTTCGGGGAGGTCGCAGAAGTCGTTCTGCGGGTCGATCAAGAGCAGGTGGGTGGACATCTTGGACTTCCTTCTTCGTTGTGCATGGCGCCATCCTACCGCCACTTAAATTCACGGTGCATTTAAGTTGCGGTGCCGCCACATCCATGTCGGTATGCTTGCTTCGGTGAAAACCGCAAAGAACACCCAGCCCCCCAACGGCGACGCGCTGATCTGCACCGTCGACGTGGTGCTGCTGACCCTGCGCGCCGGCCAATTGGAAGTGCTGCTGCTGACCCGCGAGCGCGAACCCTTTGCCGGCGGCTTGGCACTGCCCGGAGGGTACGTGCACCCCCAGGAAGACCAAGACTGCGAAGACGCCGCGCGCCGCGTGTTGGCGCAGAAGCTGGGCCTGAGCAGCCCCTACCTGGAGCAGCTGGCCAGCTTCAGCGGCCCGGCGCGCGACCCCCGCGGCTGGAGCATCTCGGTCGCCTACGTGGCCCTGGTGCCGCCGCCCATCACCCCCCTGCCCCTGGGCCAATGGCGCGCCGTGCAGCGCCTGCCCCAACTGCCCTTCGATCACGGCCGCATCGTGGCCGCTGCGGTGGAGCGGGTGCGCAACAAGAGCCAGTACTCGTCGCTGCCGGTGCACCTGTGCCCCGACACCTTCACCTTGCCCGACCTGCACGCGGTCTACGAAGCACTGATGGGCGAGCCCATCAACCCGGTGAGCTTCCGCCGCAAGATGGACGAGCTGGCCATCATCGAAGCCATCCCCGGCGCCAAGCGCGCCGACGGCCCGCACCGCCCGGCGCAGTTGTTCCGCGTCAAGCCGGCGCAGCGGCTGCAACTGGGCTTGCTGGGGCGGGGGATCAACAGCGGTTGAAGGGCACGGCCCTGCCCCAACCGACACTCACCCCACCCGGTGCCGCCGGCACCTCAACACGGAGACCCCGCATGTTTTCGCACCTGATGATCGGAACGAACGACCTGGAGCGCTCGCGCGCCTTTTACGACACGCTGCTGGGCACCTTGGGTGTGCGCCCTGGCGTGCTGGACGGCTACCGGGTGTTCTGGCGCACGCCCACGGGCATCTTCTCGGTCACCAAGCCCATCAACGGCGAGCCCGCCACCGTGGCCAATGGCAGCACCATCGGCTTTGCCGCTGCCTCGGAAGAATCCGTATTGGCATGGCACGCCGCGGGCTTGGCCGCAGGCGCCACCGCGTGTGAAGACCCACCCGGCATCCGCGAGGGCGCTGGCACCAAGCTGTTCCTGGCTTACCTGCGCGACCCCGACGGGCACAAGCTGTGCGCGCTGTACCGCCTGCCCAAGGCCTGACCCAAGCAGCGCCCCACCGGGGCCTCAGCCCCGGTGACGGCGCGCCACCGCGGCGGCTTCACGCGCCACGGCTGCGCGCAGGGCTGCTGGCGCCAGCACCTCCACCTCGGTGCCCAGGCGCAGCAACTGCCGCGCGGCGTAGGCATCTGCCTCGGTCGGCAGCTCGGCCAGGATCCAGCCGGGCCGCGCCCCCGCACCGCTGAGCGGGCGCTGCGTGCGCATCGCCCCTTCGGCCGCAGCAGGCTGCACCGCGCGCAAGATGCTCAAGCCCTCGGGGGACAAACGCACCGTGGCGCGGCCGACCATCAGCCGTGTCTCGAAGTCGGCCACCGCCTGCGGCCAGTGCGCCGCCAGCACAAAGCCTGGCGGCCGCCGCACGGGCTGGGCCAGCACCCTCAGGCTTTGGATGCCACTGGCGCGGTAGGTGCGCGGGGCGGCCTCAGCGCCGCGCCCTGGCCGGCGGGCCACCAGGTACCAAAGCCCGCCCTTGAGCACCAAACCGAGCGGCGACAGCGTGCGCTCGGTTTCCGCCTGCCAGCTCGCGTAGCGGATGCGAACCTGGCGCCCCTCCCATACGGCCGCGGCCAGGCTGGGCAGCAGCGGCAGGGCCTCTTGCCGGTGGTACCACGGCAGCGGATCGACATGGAAGCGCTCGGCAATGCGCCCGGCATCGGCTGCGGCATCCGGCGGCAGGCTGGCCAGCAGCTTGAGCTGCACGTCAGCGGCCTCGCCCGCCAAACCCAGGTCACGGGCGGCGCTGTGCAGGCCTGCGAAGGGGACGCTGCGCGCCTCCGCACCTGACAAACCCGTGAGCGCCGTGCGCCAGCCGGGCGCCAGCACGATGCCCCCGCCACGTCCGCGCTCAGCGTGCACGGGCACGCCGGCCGCGCTCAGGGCATCCAGGTCGCGGTAGATGGTGCGCACCGCAACCTCGAACTCGCGGGCCAGCTCGGCGGCCGTCACACGCCCGCGAAGCTGCAAGCGCAGCAGGATGGAGAGCAGGCGGCTTGAACGCATGGTGTCGATTAGATGACATCCGTTGTCAGGTTCAAAACTGCACCATCCGGACATGCCACATCACCCCCCACCAAGCCAGGGGCCCCGCCATCCCCGCGCCCTTGGCTGAAACGCTGCCATGACCCTCACGCGCCGCCACTGCCTACTGGCCGGCCCTGCCCTGCTGGGCGCGGTCGAAGCCATCGGCCAACCCCACGCCCCCCTGGAGACCCACACCATGCTGGACGACACCCTGATCAACGCCGACCCACCGCAGTTCGACCCCGTGCCCACGGCACCCACCAACCCAACTGCCGGCAAGCCCGGCGACTTCGGCTTCCTGGACGGGCGCTGGCACATACGCCACCTGAAGCGCCGCGCCGAGGGCTGGGATCGGTTCGAGGGCGAGGCCCGCTGCTGGACGATCTTGGGCGGCGTGGGCCATGTTGAAGAGCTGCTCATCCCCGCACGCGACTTCAGCGGCCTGGGGCTGCGCTTGCTCGACGTGGTTCAAGGTCGGTGGACCGACCACTGGGTGAACGCTAAGAGCGGCGTGCTCACGCTACCGGGCCAAACCGGTAGCTTCGAGAACGGGGCGGGCCTCTTCCTGAGCAGCTACGAGGACAAAGGCCAAACCATGCAAGCCATGGGCATTTGGGACCGCATCAGCCCCGGCCAATGCCGGTGGCGCCAGGTGTATTCCGCCGACGGCGGCAAGACCTGGGCCCACGATTGGGTCATGCATTGGCGCCGGGTGGATTGAAGCCATCGGCGCGCCGCAAGCGGCGTGGCACAGGAGCAAGGTACCCAGCGTCTTCCCCCGCAGCGCTCCGTCAAGGCGCGCACTGGGTCCGGCGCCTGCTCGCTCACTGCCCTGTGCCCCGCACCCAGCGGAAGCCCAAACCCAGCAACCAGGCCGACCACAGCAGAAGGCCCGCGGTGGAGAAAGGCGCCAGGCTGCTGCCATCGCGGCCGAGCGTGGTGGCCAGTTGCTCCAGCAGCCCCACTCCCAGCAGTCCCACCGAGGCCAACGACAGCAGGCGAAGCCCCCAGTCCTGCTGCAGATGCAGGCGGCGCATGCCCAAGGTCCAGGCCAGCATGAGGATCTGCCCCAAGTGCTCGCCCACACCCACGCCCAACAGCTGGTTGAGCAGCTCGAACTGCATCTCCAGCACCGCTTGCAAGCTGGCGTCGGCCTGCGCGTGTTGGCGCGCCAGCCACGGCACGGCAAAGGTCCAGCGCGCCAAGGTCAGGCCTTGCAGCACCGCACTGCTCAGGCCCAGCACCGTCAGCCCCACCCGGTCGGCCGCGCCGCGGCCTACGGCCAGCACCGCCGCGCCAAACAGGCCCACGCTCAAGGCGTAGGCATACCTGGTCAGCACCAGCGCATCGCCACCGGCCGCAAAGGCCCGCAGGACCTCGCCCGCCGGGCGACGCAGCACGTCGGGGTAATCGAAGGTGGCGGCCAGCGTGCCAAAGGGCAGCTACACGGCCAGCACAAAGGCCAGCAACAGCCAGCCTGCGCGGCGCTCGGCCAAGCGGTCATCGGGCAGCGCCGGGCTCACAGCGGCACCCGCACGCTGAGGCCCGGAGTCGGGTTGACCTTGCGCTTGAAGCCATGCGCGGCCGGGATGGCCGCCACGCCAATGCGCAGCAGCACGTCGTTCCAGGGCTCGAACTGCAAGCCCACTTCGGCCATCGCAAAGTCTTTGCCGCGGCGTTGACCATCCAGCCCCCGCAGGTGCGAGACGGACGCGTAGGCGCGCTCCTCCCACCACAGCGTGACGCCGGTGCGCCAGAAGCCGCTGGCCTCGCTGCGGGCGTCACCCGGGGTCGCGCAAGATGGTGGTGTAGTCGCCCGCGTGGGTGGACAGCGGCCCGCGCCGGTACTCCACCCCGATCGACGGGTTGCGAAAGGCGTTGAAAGTCCAGCCGTCGGCCGCTTGAGCAGGCCTCGGCACAACCGAAGACAGCACCAAAAGGCGCCAACTGTGAGCATGGGTCGCATGGGGGTTCTCCGTTGAAACGAGTGGCACCAGTCTCTGCAGCAACGGCACTTCGGCCCATGACCGAACGCGACACCGTGGTGTCCCAACGCGCCAACGCGCGGGCCCCCACCGTGTCATCGAGCTTGGTGCGGGCGCTGGTGCTGTATGCCCGTGCCTGCGATCTGCCGGCCGCGCCCCTTGAACAAGCGCTGGGCGCGCATGCGGCCAGCGGCGATCCGGGGTTTGCGCTGCGCCTGGGCGCCGCTGCCCGTGTGGCGCACCTGGGCTTGCTGGGTGTGGTGCTGCAAAGCTCGACCACCCTGGGTGAAGCCCTCGCGGCTTACGCGCGAACGGGCGCTGCCAATGGGCTGTGTGGCAACGCCGCAGGCCCCTGAGGCGACCGCTTGCCATGAGCGCCCCCACGGCACCGCTTGAAAGTGCGCGAGCGGGCGCCCGCAGCACGGGTGTCTGTGCGCTCAGGCCTTGCGCGGCGCCTGCGAAAACAGCTTGGCCGCGCGGCCTTTGACTTCCAGCAGTTCGCTGGCCGTGAGCGAGTAGCGACCGCTCATCGCATCGGCTTCCACACGGAACTCGACCTCGCGCGTGCCGTTGCGCAAGATGCCCATGCTGAACTCGTACTCCGCATGGGCGGCAGGGATGCCCTGCACTTGCACGTCGTAATCCTCGTAGCGCACGTTGCGGATCTCGCCGCTGGCCAGGTCCAACTCGCCCATGGCACGCACCTCGCCTTCGCTCAATTCGTCAATGATGTGGATGGGAAGCTTCAGGTCCATGGTGGTGTTCAGTTGAGTGGTCGGGTGGCGCGGGGTGCGCGCCGGGCTGCTGCGCAAGCCGTCAGATCGGGGCAGCACGCTCGCAGTGCGTTGGCGTGGCCCGCTTACAAGGCTTCTGGGAAGCGGAGAGGCGCAAGCCGGCTGCTGGCCGCAAGGCGCGGAGTATCGACGCCCCCGACTCAGGGCCGCACGGCCGGCGCGTCCATCGGCAGCCCGGCCCCGCGGTGGCGCAGGTAGAGCTGCAGTTCGGCCAACTCCGGCGCGCCCAGCGGGAACGGTTCAGCGCGCACGCCGTTCATGCAGTTGCGCAGGCGCCGCTCCAAGCTGCCCAGGGCCTGCCACTCCAGGCGGTACAGCGGGTAGCCGGTGGGGTGGGCCTGTGGGATGCGGCTGCCCGCCAGCCGCTGCCCGGCGTGCTGGTTGTGGCACTGCGCGCACGACAGATCGAGCTGGCCCATCCGCTGCACAAACAGCGCCTGGCCCCGCTGCAGGGCGGCTTGCTCTTGCTGCGCCGTCACAGGCTGCAGCGGCTGGCCTTTGGACTGGCGCGCCACATGGGCCTCCAGGGCCAGCAGCTCGGCGCTTTCCAGCGCGGCCGGCGCACGGGCTTGGTGGCGCGACTGGCACAGGCGGATGCGCTGGGCCAGGGTCACCAGCTGGCCCGACGCGGCGTCGAGTGCCGGGTAGCGCGTGGCGGCGCCGCGCAGGCTGCTTTCGGCATGGCAAGCAGCGCAAGACTTCCCGCTGCTGGGCACCTGCACAAAGCGCGCGGCGCCATCCAGCAAGTTCAGGGTGGCGGGGTTTTGCGCGTCGCTGTCCTGCATGGCCTGCAGTTCGGGCGCCATGTCGGCGTAGCCGCTGCGCCGCGGCTCGGTGGCCTGCGCACAGGCCATGGCGAGCAGGGCCAGCCAAAGCAGGAACAGCCTCATGCGCTCAGCTTCAAAGCAAGGGTTTCGCTGTGCGCAAAGCCGTGGTCGCCACGCCAGCGCAGGCTCAAGGTTCCGCTGCGCTGCGCCACCAAAGTGAAGGCCAAGTAGGGGTTGGCGGCCATAGCGGGAAAGAAGTCGGCCTCGAACACCGTGCTGCCGTCCAGCTGCACATCGAAGCGGTTCAGGATGTTGCGCGGCAGCAGCCGGCCGTCGGCGTCGCGGCGGTGGCCGGTTTCCATCGGGTGGGCGATGAGCACCTGCACCTCGAAAGGCTCGCCCGCGCGCACCACGGGCGGCAAGGTGATGACCGTTCGTACCGTCATGTGTTGTCGCCCTCCAGGCAAGCCGCCAGCGTGACGATGACGCGCTGGCGCGCCTGCCACCACTGGCCTTGGGCATCTAGGGCCAAAGCCACCAGCTGCTGCGTGGACGACAGGCGCACGCGGGTGCTCACCACCGGCCGCACCGCAGCGCCAAAGCGGCAGTGCAGCACCTCGTGCTGGGGGTTCAGCTCGTTGAGCAGCCACAGCGCCTGGATGCCTTCACCACTGACCGCCACGCGCACTGGCACAGCGTTGCCGTTCTCGACCAACTCGGCCACCTCGATGCGCACGCGCCCCTCCTGCACGGTGGCACCTTGCGTGAGGCTGGCGATGGTTTGCTGCAGCCCCGGCACCAGGTCTTGCGCCAGCAGCGGCAAGGGCAGTACCGACAGCATCAGCGCGCGGCGCTTCACTTCAAGGTCTCCAGGTAAGCGACCACGTCGTCGATCTGCGCGGGCGTCAGCACCGGCTGCTTGGCGAAGGCGGGCGCCACCCGGTTCAAGCCTGCCGTGGGGCCGTGTGTAGGGCCATACGCCGGCATCACGGTGTCGGGGTTGAAGCGTTTGGGGTCGGTCAAGCGCAAGCGCAGTTGCTCAGCGTTCAGGCGCGCACCCACGCCGTGCAGCGGCGGGCCCAGGGTGCCGTGGAACTGCGGGTCTGGCAGCGGCGCCGCATGGCACAGCAGGCACAGGCCCAGGCGCCGGTCGGCCACGATGGCCGCACCGCGCTCGGCGCTGGCGGGCGCCCCCGGGGCTTGGGCGGCCACCCACAGGGGGCTGGCCGCCACGAGGGCGAGTGCCAGCCTACGCACGGGCCTTCTGCGCTTTGGCGGTGTTTGCGGCCTTGGGCGCGGCCAGCTTCATCGGCAGCTCACGGATGCGCTGACCGGTGGCCGCGAACACCGCGTTCAGCACCGCCGGCACGGCCACGGCGATGGTGGGCTCGCCCACGCCGCCCCAAAAGCCGCCGCTGGTCAGGATGATGGTTTCCACCTTGGGCATCTGCTGCAGCTTGAGCGGCGGGTAGTCGTGAAGGTTGCTTTGCTCGATGCGGCCGTTGGCCACCGTGCAGGCGCTGTACAGCGTGCTCAGGCCGTAGGCGAAGGAGCCCTCCACCTGCGCCTCGATCTGCTGCGGGTTCACGGCCGTGCCGCAGTCGGTGGCGGCCACGATGCGGTGGATCTTCAGCTCCCCCTTGGCGCTGACCGACACCTCGGCACAGGCCGCCACGTAGCTGCCAAAGCCCATGATTTGCGCCAGGCCCCGGTGCACGCTGGCACCACCCACGCGCGCTGCCGGCTTGCCCCAGCCCACGCGCGTGGCCACCGCGTCCAGCACCGCCAGGTGCTTGGGGTGATTGGCCATCAGCTGCCGGCGCAGGGCCAGGGGGTCTTGCTTCGTGGCGTGGGCGATTTCGTCCAGGAAGCACTCCAGGTACATCGCGTTCTGGTTCAGGTTCACACCGCGCCAGAAGCCGGGCCGCACGTGCGGGTTGCGCATCGCGTGGTCCACCAGCAGGTTGGGGATGGTGTAGCCAATCGAGCCCTCGGCCCCCGTGGCGTTCAGGCCCTGGAACACGACCGGGTCGAGCCCGTTGGTGACGCGCTGCGGCGCCACCGATGCCAAGATCGACTGCCCCGCAATGCGCATGTGCAGCGCCTCGATCTGCCCCTTGGCGTCCAGCCCCGCGGTGAGCTTGCACTGCGTGACCGGGTGGAACAGGCCCTGGGCCATGTCCTCCTCGCGGCTCCACAGCAACTTGACCGGCACACCCGGCAGCTGCTTGGCCAGCGACACCGCTTGCCGCACGTAATCGGTGGCGCCCCGGCGCCCAAAGCCGCCCCCCAGGTGCAGCTTGTAAACCTCGCACTGGGCCGGGGGCAGGCCGGCGCTTTCGGCCGTGGCGGCCAGCGCGGCGTCGCCGTTTTGCGTGGGCGCCCACACTTCGCAGCGCGCGGGCTTGCCGTCAGCAGCCGGCGTGAAGCGGGCCGTGGCGTTCATCGGCTCCATGCACGCATGGTTCTGGTGCGGGTAGGCGTACACGGCCTCGATGCGCCGGGCCGACTTGGCCAGCGCCGCCTTGGCGTCGCCCACCGTGGTGCCCACCGCGGCCTCAGGGGCGTCCAACGCCGCCTTGAGGATGGCGGCGGTGTCGGCGCTGCTTGAGCGGGCGCCAGCACCTTCGTCCCAGGTGATGGGCAGGGCTTCCAGGGCCTTGTGGGCGCGCCACCAGGTGTCGGCCACCACGGCCACCGCCGTGTCGTCCACCTTCAGCACCGCGCGCACACCGGGGCGGTTGGCAACGGCCGAGGCATCGAAGCCCACCAGCTTGCCGCCATGCACCGGGCAAGCCTTGATGGCCGCATTGAGCATGCCGGGCAGGCTCAGGTCGGCGCCGTAGATCTGCGCGCCGGTCACCTTCTCCACGGTGTCCAGGCGGGGCAGGCGCTTGCCCACCAGGCGCCAAGTTTTGGGGTCCTTCAGCGGCACATCGGCCGCGGCCGGCACCGGCAGCTTGGCGGCAGCGGCCACCAGTTCACCAAAGCGCGCTTCGCGCTGGCTGGCGCTGTGCGTCACCACCCCGTCAGCGGCCACGCATTCGCTGGGGGGCACACCCCAGCCGGTGGCGGCGGCCTGCACCAACATCATGCGGGCGGCAGCGCCGCCCTTGCGCACCAGCTCGTGCGAATCCCGAATGCCCCGGCTGCCACCCGTGGCCATGCTGCCCCACACGCGGCGGCGCGCGATATTGGCTTGCGGGCTGGCGTACTCGCAGGTCACCTTGGCCCAGTCGCACTGCAGCTCTTCGGCCACCAGCTGCGCCAAGCCGGTCAAGGTGCCCTGCCCCATTTCGCTGCGGGCAATGCGCACGGTCACGGTGTCGTCAGGGCTGATGACCACCCAGGCATTCAGCTCGGGCGCACCCGGCGCAGCCTGTGCCGCAACCCCCGCCTCGGCCTTCGGTACCCAGCCCAAGCCCAGCGTGAGCCCCACCCCCGCGCTGGCCACCAAAAAGGCCCGGCGGTTCACGGCCGGGCGGTCGGTCTTGATGGCGGCGTTCATGCTTGCGCCCCGGCTTTGTCCATCGCCAGCGCGGCTTCGGCTGTCAGCTGGCCCGAAGCCACCTTGATGGCGGCGCGGACCCGGTTGTAGGTGCCGCAGCGGCAGATGTTGGTCATCGCCGCGTCGATCTGCGCATCGGTGGGCTTCGGGAACTCTTTGAGCAAGGACGCCGCCGCCATCAACATGCCGCACTGGCAGTAGCCGCACTGCGGCACATCCAAGGCCACCCAGGCGCGCTGCAGCGCGTGGCGGCCATCCGGGCTCAAGCCCTCGATCGTGACCACCTTGGCCGTGGGCGCCACGGCCGACACGGGCATCACGCAGGAACGCACCGCGTTGCCATCGATGTGCACGGTGCACGCCCCGCACTGCGCGATACCGCAGCCGTACTTGGTGCCCGTCAGTCCCAGCTGCTCGCGCAGCACCCACAGCAACGGGGTATCGGCCTCGGCCTCAAACCCCCGGCTTTGACCATTCACGTTCAGTTGCGGCATCTGCACACTCCGGTTGGCGGTGCCGCAGGCTAGCTGAACCGGCGCTTGCGTGCCAGGCGGCCGCAAAACGGCCCAGTGGCGCGCTTGAGATGCCCCTCAGGCCGGCGTCGCCGCCTGGGTCAAGTTGCTCGGGTGATGCCGATGGCTAGGCCGCTGTGCGGCCAGGCCCCCATCCCAAGCCCATGGATCGACGGAGCCGATCAGGTCGCGGTGTGATCCAAATGCTCTGCGCGGTGCAAGTCGACAACTGAGCTGCGCTGCGCGAAGAGGCTTTGCATCAAGGCCTCGGCCTTCTCCAAGCCCGCTGCGGGAGCACCCAAAACCAAGCACAGCTGTGGCCAGCCCGCAGGCACTTGCGCTCCGGCGCATCCGGCAGCTCAATACCACTGCGATCGGCGGCAACGCCCTGTCCCTAAAGCGCATGCGCGGGCAACAAATGAGGTTGTCAAGGACCTTGGGCGGTGGGGGCGGCCGGGCAGGCACCAAGCTCGTGCGCCGAACTTGGCGCTGGTCGACCCTTCGCAACCTGGTGCCGCTTCGCGCTGCAGGGCGCGCTGTCCGTGTCAGAAGCGGTAAAGGTAGCCTAAGCGCACCGCTGGCAGGCTGCTGAGTCCGACGATTGGGCTGTTCTTGGTCGCATCACTGAGCATGCGCACGCCCAGGTCAGCGAACAGCACTTGCCTTTGCGCGATCCGATAGTCCATGCGCAAGCCGACCTCGGTATCGACGCCGGCCCCGGGGCTGTAGGCCAGGCGCTGCACCATCGCTTCGACCTCGCGGACGCCGAGGTAGTACCGGTTGGCCTTGCCGTCGCTCCAAAGTGCCGAAAGCCGTGGGCTGATGCCGACATCGCCGAGCGCAAAGCGGCGCTCCACAGTGAGCCTGAACTTCTGACCCTCGCTGTGGCCGGAGGCATCGCCGTTCCAATGGGCGCTGAAGTTGGCCCAGTCGGTGACAAGCCGCGCTCGGGCACCCAACCACAGGCCGGACTTGCGCTCGGCCATGCCCACGAGATGGGCCGAATCGCCGGGCTTGTAGCCGTCTTCGGACAAGTCGGCGGTCAGACTGAACCTCACGGGGCCGCTCTGGCCGAGCTTGATTTCCAGGCCCGGGCCGAACACACGCACCCAGCGGTTCTCGAAAATGATGATCGGCAGCACCTGGGTCTCACTCTCCACCCCGCGATAGGGCTTGCGCTCGGACATCACGGCCAGCCCCAGACCCCACTGTGCGGGTCCCACCGCTGCTTCACGCGCGCCGACATCGGCGCACACGGGCAGGTATGCAAGGCTCACCAAGGTGGCGAGCGCCAGGAGAAAGGTTCGGGGTGTTGCGTTATGAATCACAAGGATTCCTCAGTCAGGGTGGGCTTGCGCGCCGTGCACCGTCTGCGCGACAACCCCCTGGAAGTCGTAGACCATGCCCGGAGCGGCTGCAGCGGTGAAGCTGAACACC
>CAZAIR010000047.1:0-14957 GCA_964485225.1 uncultured Burkholderiaceae bacterium | reverse complement strand
TTTGCCAGCTTGAACCCCCGCATGCGCGTGCGCGAGATCCTCGAAGAGGGCCCGCGCGCGCTGCGCCCTGAGTGGGATGCGGCCGAGCGCACCGACCGCCTGCACCAGCTCCTGCAGCGCGTGGGCCTGCGCCCCGACGCCCTCGACCGCCACCCCCACGAGTTCAGCGGCGGCCAGCGCCAGCGCATCGCCATCGCCCGCGCACTGGCCGTGGAACCGAAGCTCATCGTGTGTGACGAACCCACCTCGGCCTTGGACGTCTCGGTGCAGGCGCAAATCCTGAACCTCATGGCCGAGCTGCAGCAGACCCTGGGCCTGAGCTACCTCTTCATCACCCACAACCTGGCCGTGGTGGCCTACCTGGCCGACCATATCCTGGTGGTGCAGGGCGGGCAGGTGGTCGAACAAGGCTCGCCGGTACACCTCTTTGGTGCGGCGCAGCACCCCTACACCCGGCAACTGCTTGCGGCACAACCCAGCCTGCGCGGGCGGTGAAGTCAGTGCGTTGCGTTGGCGCAACGAGTGAATAACTTCACAAAACCCCTGCCTGCGAACGTAGCCTCACAAAAACAAGCACTTAGCGCTATTCCGTGACTGGCAAGGGGTCTTTCCGGAGGGAGTGCCCCTCTGGGCGCCCCCACACTGTTACGACCAATGGCACGGTACGGTCTGTGCTGCGGTGGGGCTGGTCACCAGCACCGCATGGCGCCCCTACCCGGGCGCTTGTTTTTTCCCCCTTGAAGGAGTTAATCCATGTTCAAACGCAAGAGCGTCAACGTCGCTGCCCTCATCGCGCTTGGCGTTGCCGCCCCCGTGTTGGCCCAGCAAACTGCACCGGCACAACCGGCTCAGCAACTGGAGCGTGTCGAAGTCACCGGCTCGTCGATCAAGCGGATCAATGCCGAAACCGCGCTGCCGATCACTGTGATCACGCGTGCAGAGATTGCGAAGAGCGGCGTGCGCACCACCGAGGAATTGGTGTCGCAAGTCACTTCGGTGTCGTCCGCGGGTGGTCAAGTGAACGCGGGCCAGTCGGGCCTTGCCACCTACGGTTTGTCGGCCGTTTCGATGCGTGGCTTGGGCAGCAACCGCACCCTGGTGCTGGTCAACGGTCGCCGCCTCGCTGTGTTTGCGGGTTCAGGCGCTTCGGTGAACGTGAATGCGATCCCCCTGGCCGCTGTTGAGCGGGTCGAGGTTTTGCAAGACGGTGCTTCCGGCGTGTACGGCAGTGACGCCATCGCCGGCGTGATGAACTTCATCCTGCGCAAAGATTTCAAGGGTTTTGAGGTGAGCGCGGAATACGGCGAACCCACCCGCGGTGGCGGCGCCAAGGCTGAGAAGTTTGGCGTTGTTGGCGGCTTTGGCAGCTACGAGCGTGACGGCTTTTCCTTGACGGCCTCGCTGTCGGCCGAGAAGGAAGGCGCCCTGCTCGGTAGCGCGCGCGACTTCTCCAAGTCCGATACCCGTCTGCCCTTCTACGCAGGTGGCGGCACCGAAACCGGCCGTATCGAAGGCGCCTGGGACTTCCCCGGTCAAGCGACCTTGACCGGCGCTGGTGCAAACGGTCGTTCGGCCACCAACCCCTTTGGTATCTCGGGTACGGGTTATGGCAATCCTTTGGCCGCCAGCAACCAGTGCGCAGTGATCGGCATGGTGCCTCGCTCGGGTCTGGGCTTCACGCAAGGCTTCACCCCGGCTGCTGATGGATCAGATGCGGCCGCGCGTAACGGCAAGAACTGTGGCTTTGACACGGGGCCGTTCGTGGGTCTGGTGCCGAAGCGAGACTACTTGGGTGCAACGGCCGGTGTGCGCTTCAAGTTGTCGCCCGACGCTGAGCTGTTCGGCGAAGGCATGTTCTCCAAGAACGAGTTCACAAACGCGATCCAGCCGGCGCCACTACGCCAAGCGTTTTACGCCGGCAACACCCGCTTCCAAGGCAGTGGTGTTGATCCTGCCTTGTTGATTTTCCCGTCCAACCCCAACTATCAGACCGCCGCGACCTACCTGAATTCCGTCGGCTTGGGTGCCATGGTGGGGCGTCCACTGGCCGTTTCCCAACGGACCTTCCTGATCGGACCTCGGACCACCAACGACAAAGCCGAGCAGACGCGCCTCGTCGCTGGTGTCCGCGGCAGTTTGAGTGACAAGACCGATTACGAGCTGGGCTACACCTACAACCGCAGCGTGACCAACGGCACTGTGATTGATGGTTTTGCGTCGATCTTCGAGTTGTCAAAGCTGTTGAACAACCCGGCAAGCAATTGGAATCCTTGGGCTCCTCTGGGCCAGCAATCGCCCGCACTGACCGCGCAGATTCGCGAGAAGGCCTCGTATGTCGGCCCAACCATCGACTCGAAGTCTCTGAACTCCGGCATTGACGCCAAGATCTCCACTTCGTTGATGGAGCTGGGCGGTGGCGCTCTCGGGGTGGCTGCAGGTCTGAATGCTCGTGACGAGCGCTATGTGCTCACGCCGGCAGCGGCCACGCTCACCGGCGACGTGATTGGCTTGGGTGGTGCAATCCAGCCTGTCAATGCGCGGCGCAACGTGTGGGCCATGTTCACCGAAGTGAATGCGCCGTTCACGAAGGAGCTGGAAGCTAACTTGGCTGTGCGCCAAGACAACTACAGCGACTTTGGACGCACCAACAACGCCAAGGTCAGCCTGCGCTTCCAGCCGATGCGCAGCCTGCTGGTGCGTGGCTCAGTGGGCACGGGCTTCCGCGCGCCGACGCTGGTGGACCTCTACACACCCGAGCAGCTCAACACCACCGAGCAGTTCACGGATCCCTTGTTCCCGGGCAATGGCCAGATCCAGGTGACCTCGATCGGCGGCGGCAATACCAAGCTCGGTCCTGAGAAATCTGACCAAGCTAGCTTGGGCTTGGTGTTCCAGCCGTTCCAAAACCTGACGATGAGTCTGGACCTGTTCAGCGTCAAGATCGACGGCCCTATCGTTGCTCCCTCGGCTCAGGCCCTGGTGGCAGCCTATCGTCGTGGCGATCCGGGCTCGGCCGCCTTCGTGACGGTGACTGCCAGCAACGAAATTGACACGGTGGTCCAGAAGCTGGTCAACGTGGGGTCGATCAAGACGTCTGGTGCTGACGTGGATGTGCGCTTCCGTGAGAACGTGGGCCCTGGTCGTTTGGACATTGGCCTGAATGGCACCTACGTGTCCAAGTACGACTTGGTGAACCCTGCCGGGCAGTTGGAGAAGAGCGTTGGGACGATCGTTCGACCCGACGGTGCGCCCTTGGTCGCGGCCGCGACCGGCGTGATCCTGCGCTGGAAGCACAACCTGTCCGTGGGCTACACCTGGGGTCCCTTGTCGACCACGCTGACGCAGCGCTTCTACCGAGGCTACGAAACCGCGGCCGACCTCAATGGCGATCGGTTCTTTGTCAAGAGCCAGTCGACCTACGACCTCGTGACGTCCTACGACGTGAAGAAGGACCTGCGTCTGACCCTCGGTGTGCGCAACCTGCTCGATCGCGACCCGCCGCTGTTCATCAACAACGGTTCGCAGTTCCAAGCTGGGTATGACGTCTACCAAGAAGACCCGCGCGGCCGCTTCATCTACCTGAACGCCAGCTACAGGTTCTAAGCCATCGGCGCAGAACTCCAACCCCCTGCGAGCAATCGCAGGGGGTTTTTTCTTTGCGAGATGAGCATCGAGGCAGGGTTTTGAGCAGAGATTGCCTCTTCAATTCGAGTGGATACAGCCGTCATGGGGGCCTGTGCTTCCAGATCGGACGTCCCCTGGATCGCGACGCCGATCACCTCCAAAGCGATGTCTGGCCTCGCCAAGAACGGGTGGCCTGCTCAGTTACATCGGGTTTCATGCGCGGTTAGCCTGTGGCGTCGCTGCCGCTGGTTCGGGTGACGTTGAAGCCGTTCGTTGGTGACATGGGCCTTTGTTGGCTGCGCCAAGCGACCATGGCCCTCTGGTAGGCCTCCCTCGAAGCAATTGGCTGCTTGGCGCAGGTGATCAACCAAGCACTGCCCCTGGTCCTCCGGTCTGTATTCGGCAGGCGTGGACTACCCGCGTGGGGCTCTGCCGGGTCATCTACGTTGGCTTAGGGCTTGGCTTGTGACAAACGGCCGATTACGGCCCGCTCCAGCGGCTAGCTGTGCCAAAGGCGATCAAGATCTGTGCATCCTTGCGTGCCAACGCTGCCGCAGACCTGCGTACGAAAGCGGCGCTGGCACGGGGGCGAGAGCCGCGTCACGGCGGCCCTTCTGAGATCCCAAAAGCGGTATGCCATGACGTTATGACAACTTTGCACGTCCTCTGGTTACTAGATAGTTACCCTGATCGGTCGGAACGGCCCCGTCCGTATCATCTCGGGCTTTGCCGGAGCTGACGCCCCAAAATGGCGCAAAACCGGCAGATCGGCGAAGCCCTTGGGTTTCGTCGCCGTCGAAACGTGGCACATTCTGGGCGCGTCGCCGTGCAGACGCCGCCTAGCCACCAACAGCCAAGTCTGGTTACAAGGAGTGCGCATGAACTTTGCGCAAGACAACAAAGCAAGCTCGCGCACGACAGCCTTCGTCCTCGTCGTGCTGCTGCACATCTTGATGATCTGGGGCTTGGCCAACGGGCTGGTCCAGAAGGCTGTGAGCAAGATCACCGAGCCGATTGAAACCAAGGTGATCGAGGCGCCGAAGCCGCCGCCCCCACCGCCCGAACAAATCGTCCCGCCGCCCCCTGATCTGAAGACCCCGCCGCCGCCCTTCGTGCCGGTTCCGGAGATCCAGGTGGCGACCCCGCCCCCACCGAACGCGATCCAGGCGCCCACGTCGATCGATCCGCCGCCGGCTCGTCCGATCCAGGCCAGCCCAGCCCCGACGCCACCAGCGCCGGTGGCTGCGCCGAAGCCGGCCGGTCCTGTGCGTGCAGGCGTGGTTTGCACCAAGATGCCCAAGCCAGAGATCTCTGTGCAATTGGAGGGTGAAGCCGAGTTCGACGTGTTGCTCACCATCAAGAACGGCAAAGTTGTGGCCCAAGAGATCACTGTCAGGCGCGGCCTGTCGGATCGCCGTGCCCAGCGTTCACTCCTGAGCTCCATCCAGTCGGCCGTTGGTCAGTACGAGTGCGGCACTTTCGAGGGCCAAGTCACGCAGCCATTCTTGTTCCGTCCCGAGTAATCCGCTTCCCCTTCGCTGCGGCGTGCTGCCAAGCGGTCGCGTTTTGTTTTTCCCCCAGTAGAGCCCACTGCGGCAAGCTTCCCTCAGGAGCCCTTTATGTTTTCTCGTTTCTCCGCCTTGATCGCGACCGTGGCCATGGCCGCCTCGCTGGTGTCCGCACCCGTTTTCGCCCAAGCTGACCCAGCTTCGGCGCCGCCGGCAGCCTCTGCCGTCGTTGAGCAGACCGCCGCACCGGTTGCTGATGCCGCTGCCCCTGCCGCTCCTGCCAAGGCCTCCGACAACCCCTATGGCCTGATGAACCTGGTCGTTCATGGCCACGCCATCGACCAAGCTGTGTTGGTCTTGCTGGTGATCATGTCCGCTGGCTGCTGGTTCATCACCATCACCAAGTTCTGGGACCAAAGCAAGCTGAGCAAGCAAATCGCCGAAGCTCGCGCCACCTTCTTCAAGAAGTCCAGCCTTGACGAAGGTGTGAAGTCGCTGCCCGAAGGCTCGGCGCTGCGCTACATCGCCCAAACGGCCGTTGAAGCCGGCGAGCACCACGAAGGCGCGCTGACCGAAAACATCGACCGCAACACTTGGGTCACCATGAACGTCGATCGCGCTGTGGCCGATGTCAACAGCAAGATGGGTTCTGGCCTGGGCTTCTTGGCTACCGTCGGTTCGACCAGCCCCTTCATCGGCTTGTTCGGTACCGTGTTCGGCATCTTGAACGCGCTGACCGCCATCGGTGTGGCCGGTCAAGCGTCGATCGACAAAGTGGCCGGCCCTGTGGGCGCCGCGCTGATCATGACCGCCATCGGCCTGGCTGTGGCTGTGCCTGCAGTGCTGGGCTACAACTGGCTGCTGAACCGCAACAAAGCCGTGATGGCGCAAGTGCGTGCTTTCGCTGCCGACCTGCACGGCGTCCTGATGGGCGGCCGCCAGATCAGCAAGCGCTAATCCCAGTTTCGGAGTTGCATCATGGGCATGAACATCGGATCCGACAGCGGTGAAGACGAGGTGGTTTCGGCCATCAACACCACGCCGCTGGTGGACGTGATGCTGGTGCTGTTGATCATCTTTCTGATCACGATTCCCGTGGTCACGCAATCAGTCACGCTGAGCCTGCCGAAAGAGACCAACGTCGCCCGCAAGACCAAGCCCGAAAACATCGAGCTGGCCGTCACCAAAGAAGGCGACGTGTACTGGAACACCGCCGCGGTGCCCAATACCGAGGCCTTGAAGGAGCGTATGCGGGCTATCGCCAAGATGGACCCGCAGCCCGAGATCCACGTCCGTGGGGACGACAAGACGCGCTACGAGTCCGTGGGCCGTGTCATCTTGGCCGCGCAGCAAGTGGGCATCGTGAAGATCAGTTTTGTCACCGAGCCGCCGGCCCGTGGCGGTTGAGGACCTGAGGAGCAAATCATGGGTATGAACGTAGGCTCCAGTTCGGGCGACGAAATGGACGTGATCATGGACGTCAACACGACGCCCTTGATCGACGTGATGCTGGTGCTGCTGGTGATGTTGATCATCACCATCCCCATCCAATTGCATGCCGTCAATCTGGACATGCCGCTGCCGAACCCGAACGCGCCGAAGACCGAGCCGAAGGTGGTCGAGGTGTTCATCGATTTCGACGGTCAGCTGTCGTGGAATGCCGAGCCCATCACCCGCGAAGTGATGGAGCAACGCATGCAATTGGCCACCACCGAGCCAGACCAGCCGGAAATCCACATCAAGCCGCACAAGCTGGTGGACTATGGTCACGTCGCTCACGTGATGGCCACGGCACAACGCCTGGGTTTGAAGAAGCTCGGGATGATGGGCAACGAACAGTTCCTTTGAGCCGATGCCGGCTTGACGCTGACAACACGCTGCCCGTGGCGAATGCCCGGGCGGCGTTTCTTTTTTCTGGAGTGACGAACGTGATGAAACTCAACAGCTTGGTGCTTGCTTTGGTGGGCGCGTTGGCGCTGACCGTGGGTTCCACGGGAACGGGTAGCCTCGGGTGGACCGGCGCGCAAGCGCAGGAGAAAGTGAGCCCTGAGGTCGGTAGGCACTTGAAGGACGTGCAGGGTTTGCTGAAGGGCGGTAAGTTCCGCGAGGCCCTGAACAAGCTGCGCGATGCCGAAGCAGTGCCCGGTCGCAGCGCTGGCGAGAACGCCTTGATCGAGCGCATGCGTTTGGCTGGCGCTCAAGGCGCGGGTGAGCCCGACACCATGGTGCGTGCGTTTGAGGCGCTGAAGGGTGCTGGACGGCTCAGCGGTGCCGAGAACCTGCAATTCATGGAAGCGATCGCCGGCACTTACCTGCGTGTGAACCAAAGCGCCAAGGCTTTGCAGTGGGCCAATCGTTACTTTGCAGAAGGCGGCAATAGCGCCGCGATGAAGCAGGTGCAGACCACGGCTCAGTTCCAAAGCGGTGACATGGCCGCGATCATCAAGAGCACTTCGGCGGAAATCAGTGCCACCGAAAGGGCCGGTGGCGTGCCATCGCGCGACAAGCTGAATTTGTTGTTGACCGCTGCGGTGCGTGCCAAGGACGTAGCATCGGAAACATCGGCCGCTGAAAAGCTGCTGACCTACTACCCGAGCAAAGAGCAGTGGGCCGACGCGTTGTCGCGCGTGCAAAGCCGCCGCGGCTTTGCTGATCGTTTCAATGTGGATTTGATGCGCTTGCGCCTGGTGAGCGGCAACATGCGCGGCGAAGCCGACTACATGGAGCTGGCACAGACGGTGGCCGGCAATGGATTTGCAGCCGAAGGCATGAAGGTGGTGGATGCCGGTTTCGCGGCTGGCGTGCTGGGCCAGGGCAAGGACACCGAGCGCCATCAGCGCTTGAAGAGCTTCATGGCCAAGCGTGTTGCTGACGCCAAGGCCGGTTTCCCGGCAGCTGAGGCCGCAGCGCGGGACGCTCGCGATGGCAACGGTTTGGTGACCTTGGGCTTGGCCGTGGCGCAAGGCGGTGAAGGCCGCAAGGGCGCCGAGATGATCGAAGCGGGTATTGCCAAGGGCAACCTGAAACGCGAAGAGGACGCCAAGTTGTACCTCGGCTTGGCTTGGTTCTTGGCCGGCGACACGCAGAAGGCGCAAGCCGCTTGGCGTACCGTCAGGGGCACCGATGGCGCGGCCGATATCGCGCGCCTTTGGAGCATCCACGCCCGCCAAGCGAAGCGCTGAACACCAGCGTCCAAGCAGCATGCAAAGCGGCCCTTACGGGCCGCTTTTTTCATGGGAATTAGCTGGGCATCACTTTGGTGCGAGGCGGATCGCGCCATCCAGTCGGATGACTTCGCCGTTGAGCATCTCGTTGGTGATGATGGCCTTTACCAGTTTGGCGTAATCGACCGGCGTGCCCAGCCGCGATGGGAAGGGCACTCCGGCGGCCAGGGCGTCTTGCACCTCTTGCGGCATGCCGAACAACATGGGCGTGCCAAAGATGCCGGGTGCAATGGTCATGTTGCGGATGCCGCTGCGGCTGAGGTCGCGTGCGATGGGCAGGGTCATGCTCACGATGCCGCCTTTGCTGGCGGCGTAAGCCGCTTGACCGATCTGGCCATCGTACGCGGCGATCGATGCGGTGCTGATTAGCACGCCGCGCTCTCCGGTCGACTCTGGCTCGTTCCTGGCCATCGCGGTGGCGGCCACGCGGATCATGTTGAAAGTGCCAACCAGGTTGATGTTGATGACCTTGCTGAACAGGTCGAGCGCGTGCCCGCCTTCCTTGTTCACCGTGCGTGCCGCCGGCGCGATGCCGGCGCAGTTCACCAAGCCCACCAGCTTCCCGAGACTTGTGGCGCTGTCAACGGTCGCCTGAGCGTCCAGCGGATTGCTCACGTCACAGCGCACAAAGACGCCTCCGATCTCAGCGGCGATGGCTTGGCCGCGATCGACTTGGAGGTCAGCCAGCACGACCTTCGCGCCTTCTTGGCTGAGCATGCGTGCGGTGCCCTCGCCCAGACCCGATGCGCCGCCGGTGACGATGAAAACCTTGCCTTGGATGTCCATGGGTTGCTCCTTGTGGGACAGAAACAAAACTGGGTCGCTTGTGGCGACCCAGTCGGGGAAAGCTCGGGAAGGACTTGGGTCAGCCTTGCAAGGCTTGCAGCGCTGCAGCTGTGATGTCGTCAACGCTGCCCACGCCGGCGATGCGGCGGTAGCGCGGTGCCTGGGTGTCGCCCGTGGCGGCCCAACTCCCGTAGTAATCAACCAAAGGGCGCGTTTGTGCTTGGTAGACCTCGAGGCGCTTGCGCACCGTGGCCTCTTGGTCGTCGTCGCGCTGGATCAAAGGTTCACCCGTCAGGTCGTCGACGCCTTCCACCTTCGGTGGGTTGAAGCGCACGTGGTAGGTCCGGCCCGAGGCCGGGTGCACGCGACGGCCGCTCATGCGTTCAATGATGGCGCTGTCAGGGACGTCGATCTCCAACACGAAGTCGAGCTTGACGCCGGCCGCCTTCATGGCGTCCGCTTGCGGGATGGTGCGAGGGAAGCCGTCAAACAGGAAGCCTTGCGCGCAGTCGGGCTGGGCGATGCGTTCCTTGACCAAGCCAATGATGATGTCGTCGCCCACCAGGCCGCCGCTGTCCATCACTTGCTTGGCCGCCACACCGAGTGGTGTGCCCGCCTTGACCGCAGCGCGCAGCATGTCGCCGGTGGAGATTTGAGGAATGCCGAACTGCTTGCACAGGAAAGCGGCTTGGGTGCCTTTGCCAGCGCCCGGAGCGCCCAGGAGGATGAGTCGCATGGTGTCCTAGGTGGTAGGAGTGAGGCCCCGTTTTGGGGCGCGGCAGGATAGCACGCACCCTTTTCGCGGGGCGGAGATCAAATCTTGAACACCGCGCGCACGCGAGCCAAGTCTTCGGGGGTGTCGACGCCAGGACCGGGTCGCTCGGTGCTGGTGTGCACAGCGATTCGGTGGCCATGCCACAACACGCGCAGCTGCTCCAGGCTCTCGACGCCTTCCAAGGGGCTGACGCTGAGTTGGGGGAAGCGGCGCAGGAAGCCGGCGCGGTAAGCGTAAAGCCCTACATGCCGCAGCACGCTGCCGGGTTGAGGGGTGGCGGGTTCAGGGCCATCGCGCCACCAGGGAATGGGTGCGCGGCTGAAGTACAGCGCGCGTCCGGCGGCATCGGTTACCAGCTTCACGACGTTGGGGTTGCGGAACTCGGCCACGTCACCGATGGCATGGGCCACGGTGGCCATCTCGCAATCAGGCTGCGCGGCCAAAGTGGTGGCACAGGCGCGCACCATCGCGGGGGCGATCAAAGGTTCATCGCCTTGCACGTTGACGACGATGGCGTCGTCGGCCAGATCGAGCAGGCTGGCGGCTTCGGCCAAGCGGTCGGAGCCGCTGGGATGGTCGCTGCGCGTCATCAACGCGCGCACGCCGTGGGCGGTGCAGGCGGCGTGGATGGCGCTGTCGTCACATGCGACAACCACTTGGGCGGCGCCCGCTTGCAAGGCGCGCTCGGCCACGCGCACCACCATGGGCTTGCCGGCGATGTCAGCCAGCGGCTTGTTCGGCAGCCGGGTGGAGGCCAGCCGCGCTGGGATGATGACGTGGAACTCCATCGGTCGCGGCTTAGGGCGTTTCCGGGATGGCGCGGGCTTCGCTTTCCAGCATCACCGGGATGCCGTCGCGCACCGGGAAGGCCAGCTGGTCGGCGGGGCACAGGAGCTCGGTCCGGCCTTCCGGTGGCAGCCATTGCAGCGGCCCTTTGCACACGGGGCAAACAAGCAAATCAATCAGTCGGGGATCCATGGGCATGCGGGTGCGGCGGTGGGCCCAGCAGGGCGGTCAACTCGGTCAGCAGCGCGGCTGCGAACGCGGGGGGAGCTTGTAAGTCTAGGGGCAGCACCCACACGCGCTGGCCTGGGGGTATGCGTGCGGGTTGCAGCTTGACCGCGTCCTTTTCGGTCACCAGCACATCCAGTGTGTCGGCAGGCCAGGGCAGGGGGTCTAGCGGCGCGTGGTCGGGCTGCGGAAGGGGCGTGATTTGCAGTCCCTGTGACTCGAGCAGTTCGAAGAAGCGCTCAGGCTGGGCCAATCCCGCACAGGCCAGCAGTGGACGGCCTTGCAGGGCGCTCAGGGGCACGGCGTTGTGGGCTTGCCCTTGCCACCAGTCGGCCAGCGGCCAGGCCAGCGCCAAGCGGCGTTTCGCCACATGGCCTTTGCGCGCGGTGCTCGCCACGCCGTCGGTGTACAGCACCAGCTCGGTGGCGCGGCTGCCCGCCAGGGGGAGGTGGCTGCGGTCTTGGCGCAGCGGCCCAGCCGGCAGCAACCATCCGTTGCCCAGCCCCCGGGCATCGAACACGGCCAAGGTCAGGTCGCGGGCCAGTGCGTGGTGCTGCAGGCCGTCGTCGCTGAGGACCAGCTGCACCTCGGGATGGGCGGCGAGCAGCGCGCCAACAGCGGCACCGCGGTCAACGCCCACGGCCAGCGGGGCGCCTGTACGGCGGTGGATCAGCAGGGGCTCGTCGCCAACTTGATCGGCGCTGTCGCCAGGGCCAGCCACCCGCACATCGCTGCCTTTACGACCGTAGCCGCGCGACACGATGCCCACGCGCCAGCCCCATGCTTGGATCAGCGCCACGAGCAGCAGCAAGGTCGGTGTTTTGCCGGCGCCGCCGGTGATCCAGTTGCCCACCACCACCACCGGTACCGGCGCGCGGTAGATGGGGCGCCAGCCCCATCGGTACATCGCGCGGTGCAGCCCGCTGAGGGCGCGGTACAGCATCGAAAGCGGCCACAAGACGTGGGCCATCAGGCCTCGGTGTTGCCAAGCGCGGGGCGTGCCCATGCTGGCGCTCAGTCGCCGGTCTTTTGGGCGGCGAAGGCCAGCTTTGAGAGGCCGGCTTGACGCGCGGCGTCCAACACGTTGATGACGCGCTGGTGTGGCGCGAGGGCATCGGCGGCAACGACGATCTGCACGTCATCGCGCCCCCCGGCGGCTGCACGCAGGGCGCCCACCAGACCTGGCACGTCACTGACCGCGAGGCCCTGACCGTTGAGGGCATAGCGACCATCGGCACTGACGGCCACGATCAACTCCAGCGGTGCGGCCTTGGGTGCGGCGGCACCCGCTTGGGGCAGCTGCACCTGCAAGGCGGTGAATCGGCTGTAGGTGGTGCTCAGCATCAAGAAGATCAACACCACCAGCAACACGTCGATGAACGCGATCAGGTTGATCTCGGGCTCATCGCGGTAGCGTTGGCGGAACTTCATGGGGCGCTGCGCGCTGCGCGCATGGCAGCGTGGGTGTGGCGGGTGAGTTGACCGAACAGGCGCTCGCCGGCAGCCTCCAACTCGATCTCAAAGCTCTCGACCTTGGCGCGGAAGTGGCGGTGGGCCATGAGCGCGGGGATGGCCACGATCAGGCCGAAGGCGGTGTTGTAGAGCGCGATCGAGATGCCGTGCGCCAACTGGGCGGGGTTGCCGCTGCCTGTCGGTGTTTGCTGGGCGCCGAAGATTTCGATCATGCCGACCACGGTGCCGAGCAGCCCGAGCAGCGGGGCGGCGGTGGCGATGGTGCCCAGCGTGGTGAGGTAGCGCTCGAGGGTGTGGACTGCGCGGCGGCCGGCCAGCTCCATGACCTGGCGCAGGCGGACGTCGCTGATCAGGGGCTCTTCGATGACGGCGCGCAAGCCCGACGAGAGCAACTGCCCGAGCAAGGAGTTGCAAGCCAGCTTGTCGGCCACTTCAATGCCGGGCAATTGCTTGGCATCGAACTGGTGCAGGTCGTTGAGCAAGGCGGCTGGCACGATGCGTTGGGTGCGCAAACTCCAAGCGCGTTCAACGATCAGGGCCAGGGCCACCACGGAGCACACGAGCAAGGGCCAAATCGGCCAGCCGGCGGCTTGTACGATCGAATACAGGTACAAGTCAGCATCCTTTTTTCATCGCCGCGGTGTGCTGCGGCATGGCGCGGCATTATGGCCACGCAAGACCTCCCATGAACGATTCCCGAGCGCCCGTTTGGCGCGTGGCCGATTTGCTGGCCGCTCTCAGTGGCACGCTGGCGCGGCAATTCGCGCAGGTGGTGGTGGAGGGCGAGATCGCTGGCTTTACCCGCGCAGCTTCTGGGCACTGCTACTTCACGCTGAAAGATGCCGACGGTGCGCCTGCCTTGATGCGCACCGCTTTGTTCCGTCGATCGGCCGCGGAGCTGCGCTTCGTCCCGCAGGATGGGCAGCGGGTGCGGGCCACCGGACGGATGGCTCTGTACGAGCCCAGGGGCGAGTTGCAGTTTGTGGCTGAAAGCTTGGTGCCTGCGGGCGCGGGTGCGCTGTACGAGCAGTTCCTGCGCCTGAAGGCGCAGTTGGACCGGGAAGGTTGGTTCGACCCCGCCCGCAAGCGCGCGTTGCCTGCACACCCGCGTGCCCTGGGTGTCATCACTTCCTTGGCGGGGGCGGCCTTGCACGATGTATGCACCGCCCTGGCGCGTCGCGCGCCGAACGTGCAGCTGGTGATTTATCCCAGCCCGGTGCAAGGCGCTGAAGCGCCGCCTCGGTTGCGTGCGGCCCTGCAAACGGCCAATGCGCGCGCCGAAGTCGATGCCTTGCTGCTGGTGCGCGGTGGGGGCTCGATGGAGGACTTGTGGGCTTTCAACGACCCCGACTTGGTGCGCGCGGTGGCCAGCTCCGCCCTGCCGGTGATTTGCGGCGTGGGGCATGAGACCGACCTCACGCTGTGCGATCTGGCTGCGGACTTGCGTGCGCCGACCCCCACCGCAGCGGCTGAGTTGGCGGCCCCGGCGCGGGCCGATCAGTGGCGACAGCTGCAGCGCTGGCAGGCCCAGCTGCGCGAGGCGGTGCAGCGTCGGCTGGACGCTCAGGCCCAGCGTCTGGACCGTGCGGCTTTGCGTTTGGCGCGTCCCAGCCTGGGCTTGCAGCGTCAGGGTTTGCGCCTGGCGCGCCTGCAGCAGCGCTTGCAGGCGGCGACACAAGCCCGCTTGGCGCAAGCGCCAGACCGTCTAGAGCGGCTGCAGCAGCGCATGGTGCGCGCCGTGCAGATTCACATGGAGCGCCAGCAGCAGCGCCTGGGAGCTACAGGCGCGCAGTTGGCGGCTTTGTCACCGCAGCAGGTGTTGGCGCGCGGCTTTGTGTGGCTCAGCACCGTTGATGGTCAGCCCCTCACTCGGGCAGGACAGTTGCAGCCGGGCTTGAGCGTGCAAGCTCAACTGGCCGATGGCAGTGCGGCGCTGCGCGTGGAGCAGGTGGCCCCGCGCACCGACGGGGTAGTGCCCGCTCCCTAGAATCGTTGCAGATTCGATTTCGAACCCAACCCGGAGATTTGCATGGAACACACCCTTCCCGCCCTGCCGTACGCCAAAGACGCCTTGGCCCCCCACTACAGCGCCGAGACGCTGGAGTTCCACCATGGCAAGCACCACAACGCTTACGTGGTGAACTTGAACAACCTGCAGAAGGGCACCGAGTTCGAATCGATGACCCTCGAGGAGATCATCAAGAAGAGCAGCGGTGGCATCTACAACAACGCCGCGCAGATTTGGAACCACACCTTCTTCTGGAACGGCATGAAGCCGGCCGGCGGCGGTGAGCCCAGCGGTGCGCTGGCTGATGCCATCAACGCCAAGTGGGGCAGCTACGCCGCCTTCAAAGAAGCCTTCGTGAAGAGCGCGGTTGGCAACTTCGGCTCCAGCTGGACCTGGCTGGTGAAGAAGCCGGACGGCAGCGTCGACATCGTCAACACTGGCGCTGCCGGCACGCCGCTGACCACCGCCGACACCGCCTTGCTAACCGTCGACCTGTGGGAGCACGCCTACTACATCGACTACCGCAACCTGCGCCAGAAGTTCGTCGA
>CAZAIR010000046.1:10064-15002 GCA_964485225.1 uncultured Burkholderiaceae bacterium | reverse complement strand
CGGGGCCGAAGGCGCCGGGCCGGTCGGGGAAGGCGCAGCCGGGGCAGTCGAAGCCCTCGGGCTTGTTCGCCTTCAGGAAGCTGCGGACGACCTTGAGCGGGATGCCTTGTTCGCTGAAGGCGTCCAGGGCCGCTTTGACGGCGCCGCGGCCGCCGGCCGGGGCATCGGGGGACGGGCTGTTGCTGCGGCTCATGCGGATGGCTCGTTTACCGTGTGCAGCGCGCCAGCGATGGCGGCCTCGCGGGCCGCCGACACGGCGCGGCCCATGGCTTCGCCTGCTGCGCCGGCTGCAAGCAAGGGGGCTGTCACAGCAGCGCTGTTCACCGCCTGGGCAGCGGCCAACGCTGCCGCCAACCGGCCGCGTTGAGGGTAAGGACGATCTTGCAGGCCCGCGCGGCCCTGGGCGTCGTGCTGACAGACCTGCAGCATTTGCAAAAAGCGCTCGGGCTTGCGCAGCGCGTCGCTGCGCTGCAGCAGGCGCCACACGGCGGCAGCGCCAAAGTCAGCGCTCATGTGCACATGGATGTGCTCGCTGCAGGCCAGCTCGGCCAGCTCGCGGCAGTCGTTGGGCACCTTCCAGCGTTCGCACAGGGCCCTGAGCGGCTGGCGGCCCTTGGCGTCGTGGCCGATGTGGCGGGGCAGTTCGTGCTTCGGGGTCAAGGCCTTGCCCAAGTCATGCGTCAGCGCGGCGAAGCGCACAGTGAGCGGTGCATTGGCCTTCACGCATTCGGCCAGCACCAGCTCGATGTGCATACCGGTGTCGCCCTCGGGGTGGTGCGCCAGGGGCTGGGGCACGCCCCACAGCGCCTCCAGCTCCGGCGCCAGCCGCGCCAGCGCGCCGCAGTCGCGCAGCACGGCCAGCATGCGCGCCGGACCGACCTCCATCAGGCCGCGGGCGACTTCTTGCCACACGCGCTCCGGCACCAGGTGGTCCACCTCGCCGGCCTGGACCATGCGCTGGCACAGGGCCACGGTTTCGGGTGCGACGGTGAAGTCCGGCCAACGCGCCGCGAAGCGCGCCAGGCGCAGGATGCGCACCGGGTCTTCTTCGAAGGCAGGGCTGACGTGGCGCAGCACGCGATCGCGCAGATCCTGCTGGCCGCGGAAGGGGTCGATCAGCGTGCCATCGGCCGCACGGGCGATCGCGTTGATGGTGAGGTCACGCCGGGCAAGATCGTCTTCCAGCGTGACGCCCGGTGCGGCGTGCACGGCAAAGCCTTTGTAGCCGGGGCCCGTCTTGCGCTCGGTGCGGGCCAGCGCGTACTCGTCGTGGGTGGTGGGGTGCAAGAAGACGGGGAAGTCTTTGCCCACGGGTTGGTAGCCGAGGGCCAGCATCTGCTCGGGGGTGGCGCCGACGACCACGTAATCCCGGTCGCTGACGGGCTGGCCCAACAAGGCGTCGCGGACGGCGCCGCCGACTTCGTAGATGTCCATGGGCCGGAGTGTCGCAAGGGTGGCTTGTTGGTTGTCTGTCTTCGGGTTGGTCGGTGTGGCTGCTTGGGTTCTTTGCGGTGCAGCCCGCAGGCGACTGGACAAGCAACTGGCGCGCCCGTCGATACACCACTGGATTCAGCTGAAGGCACCCTCAAACGAACGCCGCCCCCGGCCCTGTCCGGTAAGGCTCATCCTCCGGCACAAAGTCCTTTTCAACCATCGCCCCCGCCACCCAAGCCTGCACCGCCGCGTTGCCGCACAGCGCCTCCACGTAAGCCGCCGACAGCGCCGGCAGCGGCAAGCCATAGCGCGTCACCCGCATCGCCACCGGCGCAAAGAACGCATCGGCGGCGCTGAAAGCCCCGAACAAGAAGGGTCCACCGTGGCGCGACAACTCCGGCTCCCACAGCGCAGCCAAGCGCGCCAAGTCGGCCGTCAAGCCGGGCTCGGTCGCCACCAGTCGGCGCCCCACCACGGCCAGGTCGGCATCGATGTTCATCGGGCACAGGCGGCGCAGATCGCCAAAGCCACTGTGCATGGTGGCGGCCAGGCTGCGGGCGCGGGCGCGCTGCTGCGGGTCGCGGGGCCACACGGGCTGCACGGGGACCAACTCAGCCACGCGCTCGGCGATGGCCAGCGAATCCCAGGTGGTGAAGCCGTCATCCTCCACCAACACCGGCACCTTGGCGGTGGCGCTGTAGCCGGCCGCCAAGGTGCTGAAGCGCGAGCCCGGCTGGAACGAGTCGAAGCGCAGCATCACCTCTTCGAATGGGAGGCCAAAGTGGGTCATCAGCACCCACGGGCGCATTGACCAGGAGGAGTAGTTTTTATTGGCAATGACGAGTTGCATCGAAGGCCTCGGCGCGTTGAAGGGGGATGCAGCCAGTGTGCCGCGCATGCGCGGGCGCGCTGATGCAAAAACGGCTCGCCATTGATGCGCCCCTGAAAGGCACCGCCCCAATGACAACGGCCCCGAAGGGCCGTTGCGTCCATCACGGAGTGTGATCCGCTCAGCTGAGCGACTCAATCAACTCCACGTACTCCTTCATGGCCGCCTTCTGGGTGGTGCCTTTCAGGCCTTCCCATGCGTCCCACTTGGCGCGGCCGACCATGTCCAACATGCCGGGCTTCTTGGTGGTGTTGTCACCCTCGGTGCCTTGCTTGTAGAGCGCATAGAGCTTGAGCAAGGTGGCGTTGTCCGGGCGCTCGCTCAGGTTCTTGGAGGCGGCCACCGCGGCTTCGAATTGGTCCTGCAGGCTCATCGTGTCTCCTTCGGCAAACAGCCGTTAAAAAAGGGGGGGTGCATCAAATGTTAGCGACAGAATCGAGACCCTCGCCACCCCAGACAAAGCCTCTATGCCTCAGAGCGAACGCATGTCGCGCGTGGACACCGCTTGGTTGCGGATGGACACCCCCGAAAACCTGATGATGATCGTGGGCGTTTGGCTGCTCAAGCCGCAGCTGACGCTGGCGCAATTGCATGAGCGGGTGGGGGAGCGCTTGCTGCAATACCGGCGCTTCAAACAGCGGGTGGTGGAAGACGCGATGGGCGCCGAGTGGGTGGATGTGCCCGACTTCGACATCGCCGACCACGTGGTGGAGGCCGAGTTGGAACCGCGCGAGGGCCAAAGTCGCATGGATGCACTCAAAGAGCACGTGGGCGACTTGACCGCTGCACCGCTGGATCCCAGCCGTCCGCTGTGGCAGATCGAGTTGATCCAAGACGTGGACGGCTGCAGCGCCATGGTCTCGCGCATCCACCATTGCATCGCCGATGGCATCGCGCTGATTTCCGTCATGTTGTCGATCACCGACGGCGGTCTGCCGCCGCCGAAGCGCCGGGTGCGCGAGGCGCCCGAGGACTACGACTGGCTGGTCGATACCCTGATCAAGCCGATGAGCCACCTCACGATGCAAACGGTGAAGTTGGCCAGCAAGGGCATGAGCAAGAGCATGGACGCCTTCATGGCGCCCGACAACCCCATGGACGGCACGCTGCAGATGGCCCGCATGGGCTACCAGGCGGTGAGCGACGTGGCCAACTTCGCCATGATGCCCAACGACTCGGCCACCCGACTCAAGGGCAGGCCGGGCATCGCCAAGCGCGTGGCCTGGAACGACGACCTGCCGCTGGACAGCGTCAAGATCGTGGGCAAGGCGCTGGGCGGCTCGGTGAACGACGTGCTGTTGAGCTGCGTGGCTGGTGCCATTGGCAGCTACCTTCGCGACAAAGGCGAAGACCCCACGGGCAAAGAGATCCGCGCCATGGTGCCGGTGAACCTACGACCGATGGAAAAGGCCTACCAACTGGGCAACCGCTTTGGTCTGGTGCCGTTGGTACTGCCGATCGGGATCAACAACCCGGTAGAGCGTCTTTACGCCGTACGCAGCCGCATGGCGGAACTCAAGGGCAGCTTCCAGCCCATCATGGCCTTTGGCCTGCTGAGCGTGGCGGGCCTGCTGATCAAACCGGTGCAGCACGCCATGCTGGGCCTGTTCGCCAAGAAGGCCACGGCCGTGATGACCAACGTGCCCGGCCCCGCAAAGCCGCTGAAGTTTTGCGGCAGCACGGTGGACAAGGTGCTGTTCTGGGTGCCGCAAAGCGGCGACATCGGCATGGGCGTCAGCATCCTGACCTACAGCGGCAAGGTGCAGTTCGGCCTGATCACCGACAGCGGTTTGTGCCCTGACCCGGAGGCCATCGTCAGCCGCTTTGGGCCTGAGTTCGAGAAGCTGACCACGCTGACGCTGATGCTGCCTTGGGGCGAGGCGCAGCTGGCAGAGGTTTGATCACAGCACGTGGCTGCGGTCGCCCCGGCTGAAGCCCAGGGCGTCCCATTCAAAGCCAGCGGCCCCAAAGCCAATGACTTTGAACAGTTCACCCATCTCGTGCTCGGTGAGCAGCTTCTGCGCCATGGTGCGCTCTGCCATGCTCGCCCCCTCCAGTAACTGGGCCATGCCGCAGTTGAACAAGAAGTGTGCTTGCGTGGTGTAGCCCAGCACCGCCATGCCGGCATCTTGTCCGGTCAACGCCACGGTGGTGAAGTTGACGTGCGCGGTGATGTCTTTCTCACCCACCAGTACCAAGGGGTCAGGGTCACTGCGGTGCAGGTGGTGGCACATCAGGGTGCCACCGATGCGCTGCGGGTGGTAGTACTCGGTGTCGCCAAAGCCGTAGTCGATCAAAAACATCGCACCGGCTTGCAGCTTGGCCGCGATGGTGCGCAGCCAGGCCTTCGAATGAGGATGGATTTCGGTCACCGTGCCGGCCACCCACTGCCCGTGGTCATAGGGCGGGCGCAAGGTGGTGGGGCGGTCTTGCCACATGAAGCCCTGGCCCTCAACGCGCACGCCCCGCTCCTCCCACTGCGCGCCATCAAAACGCAGCAGCTTGACGGGCATGGCGTCCAGCACCTCGTTGCCCACCAGCACTGCGTGCAAGGTGTCGGGCAGCGCGTCCACCCACCGGACTCGGTCGCCAAAGCGCCGCAAGCGCTCTTGCTG